>JAEMPZ010000175.1 GCA_022759065.1 Acidobacteriota bacterium
GGGATTCGAAGGGCGGGACACGGCACAGCCTCGCCGCGAGAACGCGACCGAAGAGGGAGCGTTCGCAGCGTTGCGAGGCAAGCCGAGAGACCCGCCCCGGGAACGCTACGGATGTCGCGGGGAGATGGCCGTCTCTATGAGAGGTTCGAGGATGCAGCTCCTCCAGCGAATCAGGCCCTTGTCTTGACCCAGCCTGCTTGGCGGAAGATAATGGGGGCTTGCGGAGGTTTGTCGTGGAAACGGCGTGGAGGGCGATTCTTGTTCGGGGGTTTCACTGGTACGACGCCCTGGATATCATTGCCGTCGCGCTTTTGGTCTATTACGCGCTGACGCACGTTCGCGGAACGCGCGCCGTCCAGATGATGGTCGGGATTTTTGCATTGCTCGCCGCGAACTTCGCCGCCGGCTGGTTTCACATGGCCTCGACGCAGAGGATGCTTCAGAACGTCCTTTTCTACATCCCATTCGCGGTGATTGTTCTCTTTAGGGACACCATTCGGCGCGCGCTGGCTTCTCTCGGGGGAATTTTTTTCGGGCAGAAAATTGTCCGGCGAACCGCCGCGCACTGCTCCGAGGAGGTCTCTCGCGCTTGTTTCGCGTTGGCGGGGCGGCGCCATGGGGCGCTGATAGTGCTTGAGCAGACGCAGGGGCTGAAGAACTTTGCCGAAAGCGGCGTCTCCATTGGGGCCGAGGCGAGCGCCGATCTCCTGATGACCATATTTTATCCGGGGACGCCGCTTCACGACGGCGCGGTGATTATATCCGAGGGCCAGATAGCCGCGGCCGGCTGCTTCCTTCCCTTGACGGCGCAGCCGCTTCCGATGGAATTGGGCACCCGCCACCGCGCCGCGGCGGGCATCACGGAAACGACGGACGCTCTCTGCGTGGTCGTCTCGGAGGAGCGGGGCACCGTGACGCTCGTCAGAGAGGGCGAGTTTGAGCCAATGGAAACCGAGGCGCAGCTCAAGACCTGGCTGTGCGCCAACCTGTCTGGAGGGAAGAAAGGTGCGATTGAGACGCCTGCCGCCGCCTCTTGACAGTTTCGTTCCGGACTCGCAGGCCGCGTTGCTTCTGCTTTTGTCCGTGGCCGTGGCCCTTCTCTACTGGGCCTTTACGGTTTCGGAGGAGCGCTCGCTCAAGGATTTTTCGGTGCCGGTGCAGTTCTACGGAGTGGCTCAGGACCAGGTCGTTACGGGCGATATACTCCATTCCCGGCTGACGGTCGAGGTGCGCGGCACGCCGGATCTTTTGAGGCGGGTGCGCGAGGAGGACATCGAGGCGAAGGTGGACGTCTCCCACATGGGCCCGGGCCCGCAGGTCTACGAGATGGGAAACGAAAACATCCGCCTCCCGTCGTCCATCGAGCTGGTAAGGGTTATTCCGTCCACCGTGCATTTCACGTTGGACAAGCGCGTTCGGAAGACCCTCCCGTTGGAGCCCAACTTCGTGGGCCTGGCGCCGCGCGGCCTTCAGGTTCTTTCGTGGGTAATAGAGCCTGCCAAGGTGACGGTTGAAGGGCCAGAGGGAATGTTGGCCCACCTTGGCCACGTCCAGACGCAGCCGGTTCCAGTGGATGGGCGCGCTCAGGATTTCGACGCGGTGGTCATTCCAATCGCGCCCGATCCCGAAATCAGCATCATTGATCCACAGCCCTATCACCTTCATGCCCGCGTAGGGGAGCGGCGAGCGCAGCGCTCCATAACGCCGGTAACGATTTCGGTGACGGGGGCGGCGCCGGGGTGGACCGTCACCGTTGATCCTTCCTACTTGAAGGTCATGGTAGATGGGCCGGAATCGGCGGTGGTGAACCTGCGGCCTTCGGACATCGTCGCGGAAGTAAACCTGCGGGGGCTATCCCCGGCGCCGGCGCCCTACCAGCTCAGGCCAGCGGTCCATTTGGCCGACGCCGCGCTTTCAAGCAGAGTTGAAATAACTTCGTGGATCCAACGTTTCGTCGAAGTCAAAATAGAGGCCGCTTCGCAAGAGGCCAAACCTTGAGCCGCAGATTTTTCGGCACCGACGGCATGCGCGGAGTGGCGGGCGAATTCCCCCTGGACAGGCGGACGGTCACGGCGCTGGGGCTCGCCGCCGGCGAGGTGCTTGGCCGGGCTGGCGCCACGGCCCTGATAGCGGCCGACACGCGGGAATCGGGGCCATGGCTCGCGTCCAGTTTGGCCGAGGGGCTTGTGGCCGCGGGAATGGAATGCCATTATGCCGGCATCCTTCCAACCCCGGCGGTGGCCCACCTTACCTTGGCCCACGGATATACGCTGGGGGCCGTGATATCAGCCTCTCATAATCCTTACGAGGATAACGGGATCAAATTCTTCGGGCCGAGCGGTTTCAAGCTCCCCGACGAAACGGAAACGCGCATTGAAGAAGCCATGCTCAGGATATTGGGCCAGGAGATACTTGCTGGGGGGGAAGCTTCCGGATTGCCGGCGCTTGAGGCCGGGTACGGCGAAGAGTACCTCATTTGGCTCTTATCCAAGTGGCGAGGAACGCGCCTTGATGGATGGCGGATCGTGCTTGACTGCGCCAACGGCGCCGCCTTTCGCCTTGCCCCGGCCCTTTTCAGCCGACTCGGCGCTAAAGTCACCGCCATTGCGTGCTCTCCGACCGGAACGAACATCAATGAAAATTGCGGGAGCCTTCACCTCGACAACTTGGCGAGAGAGGTTGCGGCCAGCCATGCTCACTTGGGCCTTGCTTTCGACGGCGACGCCGACCGGTGCATAGCCGTGGGCCCTGATGGAAAGGTGCTTGACGGAGATTACGTCCTATATCATGACGCGCTTTGGCGAAAAGCGGAAGGGCGCCTGCCCGGCAACTGGGTGGTCGGCACGGTGATGAGCAACCTCTGGCTTGAGCAGGCTCTGAGCAGAAACCGCATTCGCTTTTACAGGGCGCCGGTGGGGGACCGTTACGTTCTCTCGTGCCTGCAGGACCGTGGGGCCATGCTTGGGGGAGAACCCTCCGGACACGTCCTCTTTTTGGACGACGTCACGACCGGCGACGGCCTTTACACCGGGATGGTCTTCGCCTCGCACGCCCGACGCTATGGAGACGCTTCCGCTTTATCGGCGGGCATTGAGCCGTTTCCTCAGAAGATGGTGAATCTGCGGGTCACCCGCCGGTGCGACCTGGCGGAAGAGCGCGCCATTCAGGCCGCTCTGCAAAACGAAGAAGCAACGCTCGGCCGCGATGGCCGCATCGTGCTGAGGTTCTCCGGCACCGAACCGGTTTTGCGCCTTATGGTTGAAGCGAAGACGGCCGGGCAGGTGGACGAGGTTCTGGCCCGACTATCCGCCGTTCTTTACCAGGAACTTGGAAAGGCTTAGGGGTGAAGTCATGAAACTTGGCGTGAACATAGACCATGTGGCGACGCTAAGGCAGGCAAGGATGGGGCTGGAACCCGACCCGGTGCACGCCGCCGTCCTTTGCGAACTCGGCGGCGCCGACGGCATCACCGTCCACCTGCGCGCGGACCGGAGGCACATCCAGGACCGAGACGTGGAACTTCTTAAGCAGGTCATCTCTACCCGCTTGAACATAGAGATGGCAGCCACTTCGGCGATGGTCGAGATGGCGGCTTCGGTCCAGCCGTGGCAAGTGACGCTGGTTCCGGAACAGCCCAATGAAGTGACCACCCAGGGCGGCTTGGACGTTATCCTGAACGAGGGCCACGTCCGGCAGGTTGTTTCAAGGCTTTCGTCCCTCAACATAAGGGTGAGCATATTCGTGGACCCGTCGCTTGAGCAGGTCCGCGCCGCCCACAAGGCGGGGGCGAACGCGATCGAGATCAACACCAACGGTTACGCCACTGCTCGCACCGAGGCAAGCCAGGCCGCCGCGTTGAAGGCCGTCGAAGAGACGGCAAGGATGGGCGCCAAGCTCGGGCTCGGCGTTCTGGCGGGGCACGCGCTCAATTACCGCAACACCGGGCCAATCGCCGCCATATCGCTGATTGAAGAGTTGAACATTGGCCATTCAATCCTTGCCCGCGCGCTGTTTGTGGGTTTGAAAGAGGCTGTTTCCGAGATGAAGGCGATCATTACAAGACGGTGACGCGCGCCTGTTTTTTGGCGAAGCCAGCCGTTTTGCGCAAGCGTGCTGTTGGCAGTGCAGTGATTAGTGGCAATTGAAAGCGCCTATTTGGGACAGGCGGGCATTCGTTTGTACGCCTCGCTTCGATGCGCGATCCTGACAACAAGAATCCAAAGCTCTTCGTCGCTAAAAGCGTATACCACCCGGTAATCTCCGACCCTGTAACGCCATAGAGGCCTCCCCTGTCCTCGGAGCGGCTCTCCTTTCCGCGGGTTTTGCAAGAGATTCACCATTATCTTGGCAATGATACGGTCAAAAATAACGGCGGGGATGTTCTTCGCGTCCCGCTTAACTGACTCCTTTATGCGCAGCTCGTACTTCGCCTTGTTCGTCACGGCTTCGGTGGCTTTCGGCCCATGGCCCCGTAAAACTCATCCACCGTGAGAACACGGTCTTTGGGATCATTAAGCCGGTCCAGTGCCACTTGGTACTCGGCCCATTCTTCCAGGTACGCTTCCAGGGCCTCCCGAAGGATGGCGCTCTTCGGACGTTTCCTTGCCTTGGCCACATCCTCAAGCTGGTGGTAAAGCGCGTCTGGCAACCTTAGGGCAGCAGTGGTCATCGTTTCCTCCTCGTGCACATTGTTAACTTAGTTTGCGCCAAGTGTCAAGGCCAGGAACGCCACTGAAGTTCCCTTTTGGGCGCTAACCTTCTTGCAAGTAGTTCTTCAGCCGCTCGATTTCGGCGATGGCCTTGGGGTCGAAGCCCACGGCGTAGCGGAAGACGCGGGTAAGCTGCGGAGTCCCTTCCCTTCTGAGCACCGTTCCCGGAATAACCAGCCCCTCAAGCGCCGGGACGCCCTGAAACGTCCAGAAGAAAAGGCGGCCCGCGGGCAAGTGCTGGGCGCTCTCCACCACCATGCCGCCGGCATTTACCGAAAGCGTGATGGCGGTCCCGTAGGCGGTGTTTGGCGCCTGTCCGGCGCTGACGTAAATGCGCACCTGGCGCCTGGCGCTGGAGCGGAGCGTCAGCCCCAGCGCGGCGATCAGCGCTTCGTTCGCCTGGTCAATGTTGCATGGCGACGGCAGGACTGCAAAAACGGAAGGCCCGACCTCTTCCAGGGATAGTGACGGCGTCAAAAGCAAAAGCTTGAATTCCCGGCCGCACAGAGGCGAGGCGGCGGTTTTTCTCACGAAATCCAAAAAACCGGCAGCCTTTGGCCACTCTTCGGCCACGACAAGGTCTCGCTTCAGCGAGGCCAGCAGTTTCGCGCCCTGGTGGTAATCGGTGGCGTCGTGAACCTGGACGTCGGGCCTTGCAAGCACGGTGTTCCGCCACCATCCGTCCATTCCAGAATGGGAAATGAGAACGACTATGTGTTCCACTGCCCGCCTTCGCCCCCAATCGGAGAATATGACTTGCGCCGCCGCTTGTCAAGGATTCCCAAAGTCCCCAATCCCGCGATGGAACTGGCACTGAGCCCACAAACACCCATGAATACAGGGATTGGGGGCCTTTTTTGGGCGGGCGGGGCTTTCCATTTCGTGCCTCGCGGGCAAAGCCCGTCTCGGCACAACCGTCGTCGAAGGCACCCGCATTTCCATCGCGGAATTCCGGTAAGAGAGTAAGAGGGTAAGAAAGTTAGAAGGTCAACCAATGCAATTAACGCGCCTGGATGTGCATCTTT
>JAEMPZ010000130.1 GCA_022759065.1 Acidobacteriota bacterium
CAGCCCAATGGCCAAAAACGGAGCCTTATGTTAAACTTGGCGGGAAGGAGGGGCCGTGGAACCGATAGAATACGGAATCATCGGAGGGTCCGGTTTTTACGAAATGGCTGGGTTTGAAGCCATGGAGCGCGTGGCGCTCAAAACCCCTTTCGGTGAGCCATCAGCGCCTTATGTCGTTGGCACGCTGGCTTCTCGCCGCGTGGCCTTTCTCGCGCGCCACGGCGAGGGCCACAGGCATCTGCCATCCGAAATCAACGCGCGCGCCAATATATATGGGTTCAAGCTCCTGGGCGCTAGCGCGATTCTTTCCGCCTCGGCGGTCGGAAGCCTGAAAGCGAAGCTGAAGCCGGCGGAGATGGTGGTTCCTGATCAGCTCGTTGACAGGACTCGCCACAGGCCGGACACCTTTTTCGGCGACGGAATAGTGGCGCACGTCTCCATGGCGTTCCCTTTCTGCCCCCGGCTTCGCGAGCAGCTTGTCGCTGCTTGCCATTCGGCTGGCGTTCCCGTTCACGATGGCGGGACTTACCTCTGCATGGAGGGGCCGCAGTTTTCCACTCGCGCCGAGAGCCTTCTCTATCAATCGTGGGGCATGGACGTCATCGGGATGACCAACGCGCAGGAGGCCCGCCTGGCGAGAGAAGCGGAGATATGCTACGCGACGCTCGCGCTGGTTACGGACTACGACTGCTGGCATCCCGATTTCGAAAGCGTTTCCATAGGCGAGGTGCTGCGGATCCTCGCGGAGAACACGCAGAATGCCAGGAAGATTCTGGCCATAGCCATGCAGGAGCCCGCCCCCGGCGATTGTGGCTGCCGCCACGCGCTTGACCACGCCGTGATAACCCGCAGGGACCTGTGGCCGGAAGCGGCGCGCCACCGCCTGCGCCCGCTTCTTCAAAGGGTCGAGGCGGAGAGGGAAAAATCATGAAGCTCCTTTGCGTCGGTTCGGTGGCCTACGACACGGTCAGAACCCCATTCGGGCGGCGTGAGAGGACGCTGGGAGGTTCGGCAACCTATTTTTCAGTTGCGGCTTCTTACTTCACCTCCGTCGGCATCCTTGCCGTGGTCGGCGAGGATTTTCAGCAGAAAGACCGGCGCCTCCTTGAAAAGCACCACGTGGACCTTCAAGGCCTTCGGACTGTGGAAGGCGGGCTCACTTTCCACTGGCAGGGGGAGTATGGCTACGACCTGAACGACGCGCAGACGCTCAAGACAGAGCTCAACGTCCTCCAGGGGTTTGAGCCGGAAGTGCCGCTGGCCTACCGCGACGCGCCGTTTGTCTGCCTGGCGAACATTGACCCCGTGGTCCAACTCAAGGTCCTCGACCAGATGCACAAGCCCAAGCTGGTCGCCGCCGATACCATGAACTTCTGGATAGACAACCGCCGGAAAGAGCTGCTGGAAGTGTTGAAGCGCGTTGACATGCTTGTCATAAACGAGGCCGAGGTCCGCCAGCTCTCTCAGGAGTATAATCTCGTCAAGGCCGCGCAGAGGATTCTCGCGTGGGGACCTCGCGTGGTGATTATCAAAAGAGGAGAGTACGGCGTCCTGAAGGTGACGCTCCAATCGGTTTTCGCCGCGCCGGCCTACCCGCTTGAGGAGGTGTTTGACCCGACGGGGGCCGGGGATACTTTCGCGGGGGGGATGATGGGGTTCCTTGCCGCGGCCGGAGAACTTGATTCGACGGCCCTTCGGCGGGCCATCATCATGGGCAGCGTCATGGCCTCATTTAACGTGGAGGATTTTTCGCTCGGGCGCTTGAGCGCCCTTGACCGCTCCGAGATCGAGGAGCGTTTCGCCGCGTTCAAGAAGCTTACCGATTTTTCGCCTTTGGATTAGAACCGTTGCAGGAGGTGTCGTCATGAAAATACTCGAGGGAGCGCTCGCCGGCAAGGGCCTCAGTTTTGCCATTGTCGTGAGCAGGTTCAACGACTTCTTCGCATCGCACCTGCTGGAGGGAGCGATGGATTGCTTGAACCGCCACGGGGTTTTGGAGAAAGACGTCACCGTGGCCCGAGTTCCAGGCGCGTTTGAACTTCCGATGGTCGCGCGCAAGATGGCCCAGAGCGGCTCTTACGACGCCGTCATAGCGCTTGGAGCGGTCATACGCGGCAGCACTCCCCACTTTGACTACATCGCCGCGGAAGTGGCCAAGGGGCTGGCCGTGACCGGCCTCGAAACTGGCAAGCCGGTGATCTTCGGCGTAATCACTTGCGACACGCTGGACCAGGCGATAGAGCGCTCAGGCACCAAGGCCGGGAACAAAGGCTTTGACGCCGCCCTCTCGGCGATCGAAATGGCCAACCTTTATAAAGCGCTGTAATGGGCATCCGTCGCGAGGGCCGGGAACTGGCCTTGACCTACCTGTACCAGCTCGACCTGCAGGTCGAGCGCCAGGAAGATATCGAGGCGGTCATTGACAAGGACCGCGTGGGTTCGGAGCGGGTAAGGCGCTTTGCGAAGGAGCGGGTCCTCGGCGTATGGCGCAACCTGGCGGAGATAGACAAAGTCATATCAAAGCACCTCCTCCACTGGAAACTTGAGCGCCTGGCGCGCACCGACCGCGGCCTCTTGAGGCTGGCGGTGTACGAGATGCGTTTTGACCCAGAAGTGCCGGCCAAAGTGGCGCTCAACGAAGCCCTCGAAATCGGCCGAAAATTTGGTGGAGAGGAGTCCAGCCGGTTCTTGAACGGCGTCCTTGATGCGATTCTCCACGAAGTTTAGCGCCGCGGTGCTGGTGGCGTTTTGCGCTTTGGCCGCGGCCGGCGAGCAGGTCGCGCCGGGCGCCGTTTGGGGGCGGGCCGACGCCACCTACCGGCTGGAAGCGCCCGCCGCCGCTGTTCCGGCGCCGCCTTCTTACGCTAACCGCACTTTCGCGCAGTCGGTGAAAAGCGTGGAGGGCGGTTGGGAAATCAGCGTCACCTCGACTCCATCGCCCGCCACTTTCGGTTCGCCCTTGCGCCAGGATTGGAGTTCTAAGGCCATCGCGGCTCTCGACCCTGGTTATCTGTCAGCCGTCCGCTCAGCCCTTGCCTCATCAAGAACCAAAGAGGAGGCTGTCTTGCGCCTGGGCCTCGTCCTTAGGGCCATGACCGCGTACGCCAAGCGGCCCGATTTCGACGAGACTGTGCAGGAAGTCTCGCGCCGAAGAACCGCCTCGTGCGTGGGGATGGTTAGAATCGCGGCTCTCTTGCTGAACGAGGTGCTTAACGTTCCGTGCCGGTCCGTGATAGGCCTTAAGGCGGAGCCCGGCGGCTCGCCGGAATTGCTCTCTGGCGGCGCTCTCCACGCGTGGCTGGAGGTGGACCTCGGGTTAAGGGGGCGGGTATTTTTCGACCCGTGGTTTTCATACGGATGGGTTCCTGAAAGTTACATCATTCTGAGAATCGGCGGCGGCCTTGAACCTGGAGATCTGGCGGCCCTCGCCGGCTCGCGCGTCACGGCCATTTGGCGCAAGGAGAGGATTTTCTACCTTCCGGCCAACAATGCCAAAACCCTTTTTTGGTCGGCCAGTTCTCCCTCGGCATCGGGCACAGCGGCAGTGGTTGGCAAGGCGCTGTTCCCGGACGAGAGTCCGGTTGAGGGGACGGCGTGGCTCGAAAATTCCGGCGGGCGCGTCGCGGCCGCGCTATGGAACGGCAACTTCTGCTTCAGGGAACTCGCTCCCGGCTCTTATGACGTTTTCATTGAATCCCAGGGGAAGGTGCTTTGGGAGGGTTCCCTCATGCTCGGGGCGTTGGACATCCGGGAGCTGGTGGTTTATAGTCATCTTGAGAAGGGACGCCGCGGCGCCCCGCGACCCCGCGGCTGAAGCGGGGAAGGAAATGTTGGTGGCCATAAGGGGTTAAGGGCAGAAATGGGACTCGTAGGGAGCCTGGAGGATCTTTCCCTCCTTGACATCTTGCAGATAGTGAACGTCTCGCGGAGAACGGGCGTTCTCAGAATCCGCCTGGATAGCGGGGCAACTTACTTCATCCACTTTCAGACCGGAGCCGTGGCTGACGTGGTCGGCGCTTTCGACGAAGCCCCCTTCTTCGGCTATTTTCTGAAAGAGGGCCTCGTCGAAGAGCACGAGTACAACGAGGCAATGGCGCGATCCGGGGACAAGCCGCGCGCCGCCCTGGATTACCTGGTGGACTCGGAAATTCTCAACGCGAGGCTGGTCGAGCAGGCTCGCCGCCGCGAACTCTCTGCCAGGCTCAGGTTCCTGACGCGAGAGTGCCGCTCCGGCGAGTTCGCGTTTTTTCTCCAGGACCAGGACGAGATCAAGGATGCCCAGAGCCCCGGGCCGATTTTGCCCCTGGCCGAGCCGGTTTCGCCGCAAAGCCTTTTAAGCCAATCCCTGAAGGACCAAGCAATCGCCGAATCTGCGCCGCGAAAAACGGCCTCTCCGCCCGCGGAGCAAGTCTCGGCTCCGGCCGTTCCGCCGGCGCCAGCCGCCATCTCTTCGGCGCCTACGCCGGGCGGGCCATCCGGCGCTCGCGCGGAAGTTGAAGTGATTCACGAAGCCGAAGCGGTGCCAGTTCATTCTGGCGACGCGCTTGGCGGCTTGCCGCTGGTCACTCCCGCCCCCGAAGCCCCCGCCAAGCGCGAGCGGATCGCCTCGGCCAAGAGCGGCCTGACCGTGCTTCTGGCGGCGGACGAGTCAATATTCAAGAATCTTTTGTGGCAGAGGCTTCTGGAGCATTTCGGCCGGGTCGAGCGGGTTGCGAACCTCGCCGAGTACATCAGCCTGGCAAGATTGCTGCTTGAGGGGCGGATCCCCTTCGTCTCGGTCGTTGATCTTCTGATGCCCACCCAAGACGGGAAAGGTTATCTTGGCGGGCTCGAAATAGTGGAACAATCCAGCTCCAGGTTTCCAGAGGTCAAGGTCGTGCTAATCACCGACCTGCTGGACCCAAGAATGAACGACCTGGCGCGCGCGAAGGGCGCCTCCATCGTCCTTCAAAAACCTGAATTGGCAAGGCTTCAAGTGGGCCAGCTCGAATCGGCCATCGGCGACTTCGGCGCCAAGATTTGCTCCGAGATAGAGAAGCTCTCGCCGCCCGTCGAGGAAGAGGTGGCGAGCTTCCTGAAGGACCTCGGCGCGGAGGCCGTATCCGAAGGCTTCAGGGTCCATGACCAGTTGAGCTTGTTAAAGGGGCTTATGGGCGAACTCGCGAACCCCCAGGAGTCCTCTGAAATATCGCTTTTGGTCCTGAGGCTGGCATCGGAGTACTTCGAGCGGGCGATACTCTTTTTGGTCAAGCGCGAGGAACTGGTCGGCCTTGGAGGGTTTGGGGCCACGGGCGACAGGGAGACGATGATCCAGAAGGTTCGCCGCCTGAGAATTCCTCTCGGGGTTGGCTCCAGCGTTGACGAGGTTCTCTCCTCGCGGGCTTCCGTTAAGAGGCTTCAGGGGGACGCCTTCGAGGTTGACATGGATTTTCAGGACGCCATCGGCTCGTACCGCTCCGCGGCTTTTGTCCTTATACCGATGGTCAGCCGCAACCGCGTCATCGCCGTTCTGTACGCCGACAACGCGGTGACAGGAGCAGCCCTGCCGGACATTTCAGGCATGGAGATTTTCATGGCGCAGGCCGGCCTGGCGATGGAAAAGGCCCTGCTGGAGCGCCAATTGATGACCTTCCGCAAGGGGCTTTCCCAGAAGAACGGCCCAGACAGCGCCGGCGGCTGACCATCTGCCGCGCCGCATGGATGGAACAAAAATAAGTGAGAGAGTTAGAAAGT
>JAEMPZ010000117.1 GCA_022759065.1 Acidobacteriota bacterium
TAATTGGTTGTTGTAACATTATTATCTTTTCCAGACTTGGCCACCAGGATTGCCCCCGGCGGGACATCCTGAAGCCGCTCTTCGTCCTTCAGGATGAAAACCTCGCCGGCGGCGCAGCCGCGGCTCGCTATCACGCCCTCTCGCAGGAGCGGTTTCAAGCCTCTCCGCAGTTCCGCCGGATCCACGGCCGGCTCCTCGCGAGCCTTCAGCCTTAGCGGGCGCGACTGAAGGACATACAACGTCCCGCGCGCATCGAGCGCCCACTCGACATCCTGCGGCCCCTGGAAAAAATCCCCGAGCTTGTTGCCGTATTCGGCGAGCTGGCGAAGCTCGTCATGCGTAAGTGAGGGGCTTCTTTGCATCCAGCCTGGGACGGAGACTTCCGTGAGTCCGACCCCTTCCCGGCACAACAGCATCTTCTCCTTGCGCGCGACGCGAGCGTTGAGGACCGTTCCATCCTTTCCGCTTATGAGGAAGAGGTCCGGCGTCTTCGAGCCGTCAACGGTCGGGGTTCCGAGGCCCCATTGCGCCGCCACCGCCATTGCTTCGCTTTCGGGTTTCTCCGGATCCCTTGTGTAAAGGACTCCGGAGACCCTGGCGTCAACCATGCTTATGACGCCGATGGCCATGGGAAGAAGGCCTTCCGAGATGCCCCTGGACTTATAGTAGACAAGCGCCCTGGGAGAGAACTGGCTGGCCACCACTTCGGAACACGCTTCCAAAAGCCCTTCGCGCCCGACGTTCAAAATCGTACCAAACTGCCCGGCGAAGCTGAACGCGCCGTCCTCCCCGAAGGCGCTGGACCGGACCGAAACCATTGCGCCTTGGCCCAGCCTATCTTCCAGCTTGCCGAATGCCGCCATGATCTCCTTTGCTACAGGCTCCGGCCATGGCGCGGCCCGAATGCGCTTCTGGATTGCCTCGCTGGCCTTATCCAGGGCGGCTTTATCAATTATGGAGAGGCCTTCAACAATGTCCGTCGCGGCCTGGAGAAGGCCGCCGTTGCCCAGAAACTCGAAGCAGGCGACGCTGGTCACGCAGAAGCCTTCCGGCACCGGAAGCCCAGCCCCGGTTAGAATTTTCGCGAGGTGGCTTACTTTTGCGCCGGTAAGCGCTTCGGGATGCGACGGCACCTCGCTCAGCCCCACCACCCTCGGCCCCGAAAGTTTCGGGGGAGAGGCGCAAAGCTCGGCCTCAACCTCCTCCTTGAGCTTTGAGCAAGCTTTTTCGACGGCGGCGTAGCGCCCGCCTGACAGTTGTTGAAGCAGGCCGGCGGCTTCGCCGCCCAGCTCGAGTGCTTTGCGGGCCGCGCTCTCGAGATAGACCCGGTCGAATATATAGTCGCCCGAAGCCTTCACCTGCAAATCGGAGATGATTTCCAAAGCTTCGGTGTTAGCTTCAACCAGCCTCCTGAAAAGCTCATACTTCGCCTGCAATGCGTCAATGCTCAACGAAGCGCGGCCCTCGCCCCGCATACGCTTTTTCAGGGAATCCAGGAAGCCGCCGAGCTTCATGAGCCCCCTCCTCTCGATCCTTTTTGCGGGGAATCATTCGGTTCGAACAGGTAGTTTCCCTTGAAAAATTCCTCGACGTACCATTCTATGGGAGCGCCCGCTCCCATTCGCATGTCAAGCTGGCGAGTAGCAACCACAAGCCGGCCAACTTCTTCAAGCCGTGCAAGGAGGGCATCCGGGGGGAATTTCCTGAAACGGGCGTTGACGAGGTCCTGGTGGCGCTCGACCTGAAAATCGAGGCGCTGGAGAATCTTCTCGATCATGAGACATCGCGTGGCGCGGCGAAATTCGTCCGCGGCGCCGCCCTTGAACCTGAAGCTGATGTAGTTGCGGCTCGGCGTGTCGCAGCAGTAGGCGTCCACGGCCGTAAAGTGGTATCCAATGCGAGAGTTGAAGTTGCAGTAAGAGTCCGCGATTATCGCGTAGCTTCGGTCGCCGAGCCTTCGCTGGCCGAACTCGCCGGGCGGCCCGAAGAGCGATTCCGTCGCGACGGAAACCAGCCCCCTTACGCTGACCGGCTTGGGCTCCCACCACCTGAGCCTTTCGTCGGACATTCCCCTCAAAAGGGCGCTCATTGGCAGCGATGAAACCTCGGAGGGCTTTACTTTTCCAGGCCCGTAGGGGCGCGACAGCCCTCCTCCAAGGTCAATCAGGTAGAGCTCAAATGGAAGGCGGGCTTCCAGAACCATCGCCTGGTAAGAGTCCTTTGACACTCTATCGCTCAGGCGGAACATCTCTTCGAATGCCTTTTCGTGGGTAAAACGGGCCAGGTCGTGGATGGTGTGGCAGGCCATGGGCGAAAATTCCGGAGACCTGGGGTCGGTCATGGTAAGAGGGACAATCAGGCGCGCCACTTCCTCGAGGATCTTATAGACCGGCGTGCCCCTCATCTTTTGCCCGCGTTTTTCGCCCGGGTCACAAAGAAGGCTCTCGGCGCGGCCCCGGTAGACGGCTCCGCTTCCCCCGTCAACGGTAACAATTTCTCCGTCCGCCAGCAAAGAGGTGGCCACTTTCGTGTCGAACGCCGCCGGGACGCGAAATTCGCGGGCCAGGGAGGCCATGTGGCCGGCCACGGCTCCGACGTCGGTGACTATCGCCGCGGCGCGGTTCATCACCTTGACGTATTCAGGCGAGGAGTGGCGGGCGACAAGCACGGCGCCCTCCGGAAACCCGCCCACGTCATCCGGGCGCATCGAAAGAAATACGGGGCCTGACCTGCAACCGGCCGCCGCCGGGGCGCCGCGAACAACAAGCTCGTGGCCATCCACTTCGCCGGCAGGCTCGTCGCGCCCTTCGGCCCGCGCGGAAAAACGCAAGGGACGGCTTTGCATAAGGAAAAAGCGGCCGCTTGAGTCGAGCGCCCACTCCACTTCCTGCTCGGAACCGTAATGCTCGCGAGCGGCCATTATCAGCAGCGCGAGGCTCTTGACCTGCTCGGGGGCGAGGCAAAAGGCCGTCTTCAGGTTTTCGGGCAGTGGGCGCGGGGCGACCCCGCCCTCCTGGAGAGGCTCGATGCTTGTCTCTTTGCTTCCCAGCATGGCGCGAATTATCGAAGGGTTGGTTTTCCTGGAAACCTCCCAAGTGTCGGGGCTGACCGATCCGCCGACGGTGGCCACGCCCAAGCCCCACGCGCCGTTTATCACCAGGTTGCCGGAGGCGGGATTGTTGGGATCAAGAGAGCAGGCCACCCCGCTGGCCGAAGCTTCGACCATCGCGAGACATGCCACGCCCATCGGTATGTCCTCGTTGGGTATGCCGTTGACGGCGCGGTAGTAGATCGCCTGTGGAGTGTAAAGGCCGGAGATCACCTCGCGATAAGCGTCGAGAATTCGAGGCGGAGGAACGTTCAGCAGGCTTACGTACTGGCCGGCAAAGGACAGTTCGCCGTCTTCTCCAAGGGCGCTCGACCGCAGCGCGACCCGCGGCGAATATCCCAGCGAGGAGCACAACTCGCGGTAAGCGCCCTCTATCGCCGCCTTAAGCGACTCCGGGAGGGGAGTCCTTCTGATGAGGCGCCTGATTGCGGCGCTCGTGTCGTCGAGGCTTTCAAGGTCGTCAACGTCCAGGCTGAGAAGCCTGGCGCGAATGTCGTCGCCCAACTGGTCGGCTTCCAGAAAAGCTTGAAAGGCGGCGGTCGAGATGGCAAAGCCGTCCGGCACGGGCAGCTTGGCCCCATTCTTCAGTTCGCCCAAATTGGCGCTCTTGCCTCCAACGCTTTCGATCAGCGACAGGTCAACTTTGCCGAGCGGGTAGGTGAGCGGCCCCTCGCTTTTCGCGCGGCCTCTCTCTATGGCCTTTTCCATCGCCCGCTGGATGTCACCGAATACGAGCAGCAACTCAGGGTACCGGCGGTTGGAAATGGCGTTCAGGTTCTGAATCATCCTGTAGGCGTGCGTGGCGGCCGTGACGCTTCTGGACCGGACGTAGCCCATTCCGAAAAGGGAATCCGAACTGAGCCTCTGCTCGAGGTCGGCGACGACTTCCAGTATTTCGTCGTTCGATGTGGTCAATTCCTTGAAATTGAGATACCGGAGGTGAAGCGCGGCTTGTGGGTCCAGGCGGGCTTCTACCGGCCGCCACCGCCCAAGGCCGAAAAACCTGCCGATGATTCGCTTCAGCCTCATGGTCCGCCTTCAAAACACGGCCGAAAAGCCGCCAGGAAAAAATGACAACATCGCCACAAAGTCACCAAGGGCACAAAGGCCTTACGGTTCATTATGTCCGGACAGTTCTTTCTCTTTAAGGCGCTTCTTTTCAAAAGCCTCTTCCACCTTGGCAACCACCTCTTCGATGTCCGCCGGTTTCAAAAGGTAATCCGACGCGCCCAGGCGCATCCCCTCGACCGCGGCGTTTATGGAGGCGTTGCCGCTCAGCATGACGACTTGAACGAGTGGCGCCGCAATCTTGATCTCCCTAAGCGTCTGAAGCCCGTCCATGCCTGGCATCCTCAGGTCAAGAAGCACGACGTCGAAAGGCCTGGAACCGATCAGCGATATAGCATCCGGGCCGCTGTTGGCGCCTTCAACATAAAACCCCCTGGCGGCGAGCCTTTTTGAAAGCGTTTCCACGAAACGCTCCTCGTCATCCACGATGAGCAGGCGGATCAGCCTTGCCATTTTTATCTCCTTCCAAACCTGTCGTTCTGGCACAATCGCGTGATTGCGGCTCTTCGCCCCCCAGAGCCTTGTCGGCCTTGGGGGCCAGGACGTGAAAGACCGCCCCCTGGCCGGGGACGCTCTCCACTTCAATTCTGCCACCCTGCTTTTTCGCTATCCACCGGCTTATGGGAAGCCCGAGGCCGGTTCCCTCTCCAGGCTGTTTCGTCGTGAAGAAGGGGTCGAAAATCCTTTCGAGTTTCTCGGGCTCGATCCCGGGGCCGTTATCTCTGATTGTAGCGCGCACGAAACCGCCCTCATCCCTTGTGGCAAGCGTTAACACTCCGCCTCCCGACGGACGCATGGCGTCCAGCGCGTTCTTGATCAAATTGAGAAAGACCTGCTGCCATTCGCAGGCGGAACCCTGAACAGGCGGGATTCCTTCGGCAAAATCCTTCACGACCTTTACGCCGCCTGGTTGCAGTTCCCCCTCGATAAGGTAAAGCGTCTTGTTGAACAGCGAATTGAAGTCTGACCGCTCCGTTCGCGCGCCGCCTTCGCGGGTCCAGTCGAGGATGCGCTTTGTTATGTCGCGTGACCGGCGTATCTGGATCTCAATCTGCGCCGCCGAGTTGGCTATTTCCTCGAGCGTGGCCTGGCCTTTGGCATCAGGTTTCCGAAGGAGGTCCTGAATCCACCCTGCCTCCTCATGCATGATGGCTAGGGGGTTGTTCAGGTCATGGGCTATGCTGGAAGCAAGTTCGCCCAGGCCCGCCGCCCTGGAATTGCGCAACAGTTCCTGATAAAAGGCGTCGCGCTCTTGCTCAAGCTTTGACATTTGGCGCCGAAGCGACGTCCAGAAAGGCCATGCCAGAAGGCCAAAAAGGAGAAGAACCGGCAAGAGGATGGCGGCCGCCGTCGTGGCGCGGACGGCGCCAAGAAGCCATAGCCCTGACCCGAAGATCAAAAGGCACAGGGGGCCAAGGAATAAAATTGGCCAGCCATTCTTAAGCGCCGGCTTGGCAGCCAGATGCAAGTCCGTTTGCTGGTCTTTTATCTTCACGGCCATCTCCCTAGCCTTTGTCATTGTAGCACTCCATCAGCCGCCCTACCTTCAAGG
>JAEMPZ010000082.1 GCA_022759065.1 Acidobacteriota bacterium
CCCTTCACATCCTCTCAACGGCCATCGCAACGCCGTTGCCTCCCCCGAGGCACAAAGAAACGATGCCCCGCTTGAGCCCGCGGTTTTTAAGAGCGAATAAGAGCGTCATCAGGCACCGCGCGCCCGAGCCACCGATCGGATGTCCTATCGCGACCGCTCCGCCGTTGACGTTGACCTTTTCCGCCGGAAGAGAAAGCTCCTTCAGGAGCGCGCACGACTGCGCGGCGAAGGCCTCGTTCAACTCAAAGAGGTCAACGGACTTGAGTTCCCAGCCAGCCTTTTCGGCGGCCATTCTCACCGCGGGGGCCGGCGTCATCATCACCCATTTGGGTTCGAGCCCGGACGTGGCGTAGGAAACGATGCGCGCCAGCGGTTCCACGCCCTTCTTTTTCGCAACGTCGAGGGTCGTCACCACGACCGCGCCGGCTCCGTCGGAAATCTGGCTGGCGTTCCCCGCAGTAACTACTCCGTCCTTCGTAAAGGCCGGTTTGAGTTTGGCCAGGCCTTCAATCGTCACTTCGGGACGGACTCCTTCGTCGGACCTGAAGAGAATCGGATCGCCCTTCTTCTGGGGGATCGGAAATGCGAAGGTTTCGGCGTCAAATCGCCCGGCCTTCCAGGCCTCGCTCGCGCGGCGGTGGCTCTCAACGGAGTATGCATCCATCTCCTGCCTGGTCACGTTCTTTTCGCGGGCGACAAGTTCCGCTGTCATGCCCATGTGCTCGCCATCGTAAGCGTCGGTCAAGCCGTCCGCCACCATCACGTCCTCGATCTTTCCGTGGCCGAGGCGGTAGCCGTTGCGCGCGTTTCTCAGGATGTAGGGCGCGTTTGTCATTGATTCCATGCCGCCTGCCAACACCAGCGACGCGTCGCCGGCCTTGATCGCCTGGGCCGCGAGCATCACCGATTTGAGGCCCGAGCCGCAAACCTTGTTGACGGTGAAAGCCGCGACGCTGTTGGGAAGCCCGGCGTGTAAAGCCGCCTGCCGCGCCGGGTTCTGCCCGACCCCGGCCTGGAGCACGTTTCCGAGGATCACTTCATCAACTTCTTCGGGCTTCACGTTCCCGCGGGCCATCGCTTCCTTGATCGCAGCCGAGCCGATCTGGGGCGCGGTGAAGGGCGCCAGCGAACCGTTTAACCGGCCCACGCCGGTCCTTGCTCCTGAAAGGATAACAACGTCTGCCATGGCCTTCTCCTTAGGCTGAAATGGTACTCGCTTCAAAATCAGCGGCGTTAATCAACCCGCTGCACTCGTCCAGGACCTTTCGCCGCGCCTCATCCAGCGTCGCCTTAATCGAAAAACCGGCGGCGAGAGGGTGGCCGCCGCCACCAAACATGTGGGCCAGCTTGCTCACCTTGACGCGCCCTTTTCCACGCGCCGAGACCTTAATATAGCCCGAATCCATTTCCACGAAAAGCAGCGCGATTTCAACTCCGTCAAGCGAGAGGGGTATGTTCACGATGTCCGGCATCTCCATCGGGTCAATGGCGTAGCGGCGCAGCATCTCTTTTGAAACCACCCCGCACGCGACGCGCCCTCCGGAGCAAAGTTCGACGTTGTCAATGACCTCGCCTTCGAGCTTGACCTCGGCCAGCGAGCGCCGCCAGTGAAGGTTGACGTGGACGTAATAGGGACGCGCCCCGGCTTCCACCAGGGCGCCAGCTATGCGGAAAGTCTCCGGCCTGCACCGCTCGTAGGAAAAATTGCCGGAATCAACAACCAGGGAAGTATAAAGCGGGGTAGCCACGCAGGGGGTGAGCTCCGCCCCCATGACCTTCAAGAGGTGAAAGAGGATTTCTCCGGTCGCGTTGAGCTCGGGATCGCAGAGCAGATGGTCGAAGAGCGGCTCCGTGTCAAGGTGATGGTCCAGGCAGAGTTTTATCGCGCGGCTCTCGCGAAGCGGGGCCTCCAGCCTTCCGAGGCGATACCCAAGGCCGACGTCAAGGACGACAGCCATGTCGGCCTCGTTGATGAACGGATCGTCCCGCTCCGGATCGTAGATGAGAATCTCATCAGGGCCCGCTAGAAGGAAGCGCAAGGGGCGCGGCACGACCGTGTCGTTGATGATTCTCGCCTCGGCCCCTCTGGCGCGCAAGGCGCGAGCCAAGGCAAGCTCGCAGCCGATGCCGTCCCCGTCGCTCTTGATGTGCGTCGTGATCCAGACGCGGCGGGATGCTTGCAGCGCCCGCGCCGCGGCCGAGACGGTTTCCGGAGCCAGGCGGGCGCGCCCGAAGTGCGAATCAGCCACGCGAAGCCCCCTTTCCCTTTACGACGTTGTAGGCCTCGCGCCGGGAAATCCCGGCCTTGCGCGCTGCGCGCCGTAAAGCTTCCTGCGGGCTTGTGCCCGAGAGAACCAGCGCTTCAACCTCTTTCGCAATATCTTCCGGCTTCATTTCTATAGAACCCTCCGGCGTTTTTGGCGGGCCGAAAACAATCACGTATTCCCCCTTTTCGGGAAGCATTTCCGGTTCGGGGTCCGTGTAAAAGGTTTCAAACACCTTCGTCATTTCCCTGGCCACGAACAGCTCGCGGCCTTGAAGCGCGTCACGCGCTTGCGCCAGAAAGGAGCGCACGCGCCGCGGCGCCTCGTAAAAAACAAGCGCCGATGAATCCCCGGCCAATGCCTCAAGGAGGCTTGCGCGCGCGGAAGCCTTTCTGGGAGGGAATCCGAGGAACCTGACGGAGGCCAAAGGCAGCCCCGATACCGAGAGAGCCGCTGTCATTGCGGATGGGCCGGGGATTGGCACGACGGGAATCCCCGCCTTGCGGCAGGCCCGGACCAAAAGGTATCCTGGATCGGAGACCGCCGGTGTTCCGGCGTCACTGACCAGCGCCAGATTTTTGCCGGCCAAGAGCGATTCGGCCAGAAGGGGGATTTTGCGCTCCTCGTTGCCGGAGAAGTGCGATTCCAACCGCGCATGAATTCCATGGCGCGCGAGGAGCTTGCGCGTGTGGCGCGTATCCTCGCACACCACCGCGTCAACGCTCTTGAGAATATCGAGCGCCCTGAGCGTAATGTCTCCAAGGTTGCCCACCGGCGTCGCCACGACGTAAAGCGTCCCTCGCGAAATTCCTTCGGAATTTCGCGATGGCAATGGCCCGCCCCCGTCACTACTCATCCATCAACTCCCGTTTTCCCTCTGTGCCCTTTGTGTCCCCGTGGTTAAAATATCTTTTGCGCGCCCCAACAAAAAGGAGCGAAGTATACACCCCCTGATACAAGCACGCAACAGGCAGGGCTTCTCCCCCGCAAGTCCGCGATGGGAATGTTGTGCTTCCACCGCGGGATTGGGGCCGCCCTCCCCCAAAATTTGGGAGAGGGCGGCCACTTGTGGAACGTCTGTTTTGGTTCAGCGGCGGGTTATTCGAGGCTCAGAAGGACTTCTTCGGATGGGCCGGTGACTTTGGCCAAAAGGCCGGTGCCCAGCTCGTTGGCGAACTGGACGCACTGCTTGAAGAGCCCTCCCAGGTCATCTCCCTCGTTCCCTTGGATATTCAAAGCCTGCATCACCGCGTCAACCGTCGAAAGCGGCACGGTCAGCTTCGTCTTGACGTCGTTGGCCTTGAGGTCTTTGACCACGAGAACCACGTTGACGGGCGCCTTGCCGGGGCGGGGTGACGGCGGGGCGAATGACGTGTAGCAGTTGACCGTCTTGCCGTGCTCTTCTTCGCTGAACAGAAGCGTTTCGCCGCTCTTGCCCCTGTTCTCCTTAAGAGCGGCGACCAGCTTGCTCAGGGAGAGCGTCACCTTCTGTCCGTTCAAAACGCCCGTGTGGACTGTCTTTCCAACGTTGTGCCTGTCGAAAAAATCTAGTATCTTCATCGGGACTTCTACCGTCGCGCTCTCCTTCTCGCTTTGAAACCGAAGCCTCACCATCTCGTCCTGTTTCGTTTGAGCTCCAAGTGATGAAGCCGCGCCCAAAGAAAGAAGCGCCGCCGCAAGGACGATGGCCGCTCTCTTGAATCCACCATTCGCTATTGTAATCATATTCCACCTCCAGCAGCTTATACGGCCCGGGCGGGAGGTTTGTTTACCGCTTGCGAAATGATCCGTCAAGTTCTATTGTTTCATTGCATGGAGGGGTTTTTGGCAGCCACTCGCGGGATAAGCTTGAGGAGAGTTGATGTTTGAAGACGTGAAAGCAATCTATAAAAACGACCCGGCCTGCAAAAACATCGAGTTCATTCTCTACCCCTGTTTGCACGCCATCGTGGTCCACCGCTACCTCATCCATCCTCTCTACAAGCTGAAGGTGCCCTTTTTCCCCAGGCTCTTTTCGCAACTCATGCGTTTTTTTACGGGGCTCGAAATTCATCCCGGGGCGCGCATAGGGAAAGGCTTTTTCTGTGACCACGGCTTCGGCGTCGTCATCGGCGAGACGGCCGAGATCGGCGAGAACTGCGTTTTGTTCCACGGCGTGACGCTTGGCGGAACAGGAAAGCACACCGGCAAGCGCCATCCGACGATTGGCAACAACGTTTTTATCGGGACGCACGCCACGATCCTGGGGCCTGTCCAAATTGGCGACAACAGCCGGATCGGCGCGGAGGCCGTGGTAATCAACCGCGACGTTCCACCCAATTGCAGCGTTGTAGGCTCGCCGGGATATATTGCCAAGAGAGATGGCCGGAAGGTCCACGAGCCGCTGCCCGTCTCGGTTTACCACCTGAGGGACAGGGCAGGCATGAAGGACTAAGTTAGACGTTAGAAGTTAGACCCTGAAAGTGAGAAAGTGAGAAAGTGAGAAAGGCGCATTAACCTTCTTGCCCTCTCACTCTCTTACTCTCTCACCTTCTAACCCCATTACTTGTTGATCGGAAAAGTCTCGATTGTTTCTATCCGCGCTGCCGTAGAGCGCGGGTCCACCAGAAGGTCGCGAGTCAAGGCCATCTCTAACTCGTAGTTCCTATCGTCTTTGGTGCGAACCGGCTCCCCTTGGGGGTCAAAGACGTAGTTGCCCGCCCCGGCGAAAGGCTCCTCCGGGCTCTCGGAGGCGCAGATGCAGCAGCCTATCGTAAAGACGCCGTTTTCAATGGCGCGCGCCCGCAGCAGCGTTTTCCAGACGTGATCGCGCCGCCAGGGCCACCACGCCACGACGACAAGCGCGCCGCAGCCCGCCTCAAGAACGAGGGCGCGGGCCTGTTCCGGGTATCTCAGGTCGTTGCAGTTTATAAGGCCGGCCTTCACGCCGCCCAGCTCCACGCAGGCGTAGCGATCGCCCGGATCCCAAATTTCGCGCTCGCCGTTAGGCTCGAAAAGGTGGACCTTGTCGTAGCGCGCCACCTCGCGGCCAAAGCGCCAGACCGTCATCCTGTTTCGGCGCTCCTCGCTTATCGAGCCGAAAAAGAAAGCGGTTTCGGGGTGCGCGGCGGAAATTGACGAGAACGTGGCGCGTGCGCGCTCCGGCTCGACGTGGCGCGTGTAGCCGTTAAGAAAACTTTCCGGGAAGACGACCCACCGAGCCCCTTCAGCGGCGGCCCTCGATGCCTCTTCCTCGCACCGCTTCAGGTTCGATTCCGCGTCCAAGCAGACAAAGCGGGAGAGATAAACCTTCATAAAGCTATTTTACCACCGCCCAAAAGGCCCGATCAAGGGTATGAACGCTCCATGCGAGACTAAGGACGGCCCGTTCAGCGGCGAGAGTGGTTCCTTCAGCGCCGAGAGCGCTGTGTTCAATAGGATGAGCGCTCCGTTCAGGATGCGGGCCCGGC
>JAEMPZ010000248.1 GCA_022759065.1 Acidobacteriota bacterium
GGCGCGGTGTGCAGACAGCATGGCGCTCTCTTTCATACGGACGCCGTGCAGGCGATGGGAAAAGTCCCGTCGTGCTGGTCTTCGGCGCGACCCGATTATCTGACGTTGGCCGCCCACAAGCTCTACGGCCCCAAGGGAATAGCTGCCCTCGTCGTCAGGCCGGGCGCCCCGCTGGTGCCACAATTAACCGGAGGCGGCCAGGAATGCGGCCGCAGGAGTTCAACCGAGGCTGTGCACCTTGCTGCCGGTTTTGGCGTGGCGTGCCGGATGGCCCAAGAGAATCTTGGCCAATTTGCGTGTCTGGCAAAACTGCGCGACGGTTTGGAAGACGGCGTGCTAAGGCGGCTCGGCGCTCAGGTCTTTGGAGCCGAAGCCAGAAGGATCCCAAATACGAGTTTCTTCTGCCTACCTGGATTGAGCGGGGGCCTGCTCGCCGAGAAGCTTGACGAGCTTGGAATATTTGTGGGAACGGGGTCGGCTTGCCACGAAGGTGCGCAGGGACTGCCACGTGTACTACAATGCATGGGGGCGCTGCTGCCCTCGGGAAGTTCGCCGCTGCGCGTTAGCCTTGGGCGCTACAGCAGCGCCGGCCAGGTTGAAACGCTGGCCCATGTCCTTTATGAGGAGGCCACGAGGTGACAAAGGATGAGTGAAGCCGGCCAGGGCCGCGACAACAAGAAGGTCTATGTGCTGGTCTGCAAGGGTGATACTTGTTCCAAGCAGGGCAACACCGAGAAGTTGCGGGTAATTCTGAAACAGCATGCCCGCGAATTCAAAGCCAGCTCCGTCAAGATCGCTTACGTCTCCTGCCTTGGATTGTGCGGTGACGGGCCAAACATCATGGTGGTAAAAGGCGGACAAACGTTCGGCCATTGCACGGAGCAGAGCCTTGGCGCGGTGAAATCCGCCATTGGGAAGGCAATTGAAGAATCTGATTGAAGACCCGAACGCCCTGAGAATCCTGGAATCGCTGCACGACGGCGTCATCGTCATCAGCAAGGAGCGCAACATAGTATTTATCAATGCCCGCGCGCGCGGCCTTTTGGGCTACGAAGCTGGCGAAGTCCTTGACCACCGCTGCAAGTCAATAACGCGGACGACCGAGTGCGAGACCGGTTGCCCTCTCACTCGTGCCATAGAGCAGAACAGGGACCAGTGCGGCCTGAATATGTGGTACAGGGCCAAGGATGGACGGCGCGTTTACTGCCGGACCAATGTTGTTTTGCTGCGCGACGATTCGGGCGAAGTAATCGGCGGCGTGGAGATATTCAGCGACGCGGGGCGCGTCCTTCCGCTGAACCCTCCCGAAGTTGAAGCATTCGGATTTGGGAACATGATAGGCAGGAACCCCGCGATGGCCGAGGTGTTCAATTTGATCCGCATGGTGGCGGTGACCGACAGCACGGTGCTCATTACCGGCGAAAGCGGCACCGGCAAAGAATTGGTCGCCGAGGCGATACATGCCAATTCGGTGCGGAGTGGCCGCCCGCTGGTAAAGGTCAACTTCGCCGCGCTGAACGAAGGAGTGATCGAGAGCGAGCTTTTCGGCCACGTAAAAGGGGCTTTTACCGGCGCCACGTCGGACAAGGCGGGACGTTTCGAGCTGGCCCACCAGGGCACCCTTTTCCTGGACGAGATCGGTGAAGCCCCGTTAACAACGCAGGTCAAACTCCTTCGGGTGTTGCAGGCGGGGGAGTTTGAAAAGGTGGGGTCCTCCCGCACCGTGAAAGTGGACGTAAGGCTCATAGCCGCGACCAACCGGGATCTGCAGGAGGCGATCGGGAAAGGAGCCTTCCGGCAGGACCTTTACTATCGCCTCAACGTGTTTCGCATCCCGTTGCCCCCGCTGCGGGAGCGCAGTGAGGACATTCCGCTTCTGGCTGATCACTTTTTGAAGAAGTGCGCCGCCAAAATGGCATCGAAGAAAATCGAGGGGATAGAGGCGGAGGCCATGACGCGCCTGATGAATTACCGCTTTCCAGGAAACATCCGCGAGCTTGAAAACATCATCGAGCACGCGGCCATACGCTGCCAGGGCGGGGTGATACGGGCCTCTGACCTGCCGCTCGCGGGCGATGGCGCGCTGCCGGTTCAGCCGGTAAAGCTTCACCAGATAAGGGCGCCGCTTCAAAGCCTGGAGCGAGACCTCATCCTTCGTGCCCTGGACGAAACAAAGTGGCGCATTGCCGAGAGCGCGAAAATACTCGGCCTAAGCCGCATCACGCTCTGGCGCAGGATGAAAGAGTACGACATTAGGAGGCTCGCTGCCTCCCCCCAATCCCGCGATTGAACTGGGGCGGCGTCCACAAAGGCTGATTGACCATGAGGTGGATACGTGATATAAATACCAGCTTTCGGGGCCGAGGCGCCCTGCTGGGGAGGAACAAGAATATGCGCGCGATCAAGACGATGTTTGTAATAACGGGGCTTTTGGTGAGCCTTTATGCTTTCGCCGAAGAGCCGAAGAAGAAGGCCGAGCAGCAAAAAGGCCCGACCATGAGCGAGCTCATCCAACAACAGAAATACAAGGAAGCGGCCGACCTGGGCGAGAAGTTTATCAAGGCTAACCAGGCCGACTTCAGCATCTATTACAACCTGGGGGTTGCGTACGACAACCTAAAGGATTACCCAAAAGCGCTCAGCAACGCGGAGCTGGCCGCGGGCATGGACGCCACCAGCGCGATGCCGTATCAACTGATGGCCGCCGTCTATCACGAGATGGGGCAGGAGGACAAGGTCATTGAGTCCTACGAGAAGGGCCTGGTTGTTGACCCTTCCAATAAAGAGATGCTTTACAACCTGGGCCACCTCTATGAACAACGGAAGGACATGGCCCACGCCATGGAGAAGTACGATCAGCTAATCGCCTTGGACCCAAGTTACCAAAACGTGGCCTACGATGTCGGCGTGATGCTCCAGGAGAGCGGGGACCCGGCAAAGGCTCTGACTTACTTCGAAAAGGCGAATGGCGCCAAGCCTGATAACGAAGACGTTCTTTTGGCGATCGCCCAGACGCAGCTGAAGCTCAAGAACTGGGCCGCCGCCGCCGATGGCTTCCAGAAATTTCTCAAAGTGACGAAAAAGGATGCCTACAGAGTGGCGATCATGCAAAACATGGCCGTCTGCTACTTCAAGGCCAACGATTTTACCAAGTGCGCCGAAACGGCCGACCAGATACTTCAGGCGAGGCCTAATGACGAGAAGGGCTTGTTCTTCAAGGCGGAGGCTCTTCTAGCCCAGGACGATTGCGCCAAGTTCGGGCCCGCGGCGGAATCATTCCTTGCAGTGTCCAAGGCCGACGCGATGCGCTTGCCGGTACTCAAGGGGCTTTGCGCCTGCCAATACAAGGAAAAGAAATACAAGGAAGCGGCGTCGGTTGGCCAGCAAGTCGTGGCGCTTGATCCCAATGACGAGGAAACGCTCCTTCGCGTGGCAAACGCCTACAATGAAATGAAGGATACCAGAAAGGCCATCGAATACTATAAGAAATTCATAGCCGTCACCAAGGACCAGGATCTCAAGGCCAAGGCGCAGAAGAACGTCAAGCAGCTCGGCGGCTGAGCCATCGTTTAAAGAACCTGCATGACCAGGCCGGGCATCGCCCGGCCTTTTTGGAGGCCTTATGGCTACTAAGTCAGCGAGGACCGCGTCTTACATCGAAGAGTCCGAGAAATACAGCGCCCACAACTATCACCCCCTCCCTGTCGTGCTTGAAAAAGCCGAGCGGGTCTGGGTATGGGACGTTGAGGGCAACAAGTACATGGATTGCCTCTCGTCCTATTCGGCGATCAACCAGGGGCACCGCCATCCAAAGATCATCAAGGCCCTGAAAGATCAGGCCGACAGGCTCACCCTGACGTCGCGAGGTTTTTACAACGACCAGATGGGGCCGTGGCTGAAGCTTCTTTGCGGGCTGACCGGTTACGAAAAAGCGCTTCCCATGAACACGGGCGCCGAGGCGGTCGAGACCGCGCTCAAGACGGCCCGCAAATGGGGCCAGTACGTCAAGGGAGTTCCCGCCGGCGCGCAGGAGATAATCGTTTGCGCCAACAATTTTCACGGCAGGACGATCACCATCATAACCTTCTCGTCGGACGCCCAGACCAAGGACGGTTTCGGCCCCTACACGCCAGGCTTCGTGACCATCCCTTACGGCGACGCGAAAGCCCTTGAGGCCGCCATAACGAAAAACACCGTCGCCTTCCTCGTCGAGCCAATTCAGGGCGAAGCAGGGGTCGTAGTTCCTCCCGCCGGATACCTGAAGGCCTGCTTCGACATCTGCAAGAAGCATAAAGTCCTCTTGGTGGCGGATGAAGTGCAGACCGGTTTCTGCCGCACGGGCCGCTGGTTCGCGTGCCAGCACGAAGATGTGAGGCCGGACATCATGGTTCTTGGAAAAGCGCTCGGTGGCGGCATGTATCCGGTCTCCGCCATCGTTTGCGATGATCACGTCATGAGCGTCTTCAAGCCTGGCGATCATGGCTCGACGTTCGGCGGCAACCCCCTGGCGGCCGCCGTGTCCACTGCCGCCCTAGAGGTGCTGAGGGATGAAAAATTGGACGAGCGGGCCGCCGAGCTGGGGGGCTATTTCATGGACCGGCTTCGCGCCATGAAGAGCCCGCACGTCGAGGGCATTCGCGGCAAGGGCCTTCTCATAGGCATGGTGATAAAAAGCTCGTCCGGCAAAGCCCGCCCATGGTGCGAGAAGCTTATGAGTCATGGAATTCTTGCAAAGGACACGCACGAGCAGGTCATCCGTTTTGCCCCCGCCCTCGTGATAACCAAGGAAGAGGTTGACTGGGCGGTTGAAAAAATCTCAGAGACGTTGCGGTAAGTTTCCGTGGATGGCAAAGAGGGCGGCGGGGCCGGTTTTTTAGCCTACGCCGCCCTTATCTTCATAACGGCCATTTGGGGCCTAAGCTTCGTCTGGGTCCGCGACGCGGTGGCCGTCTATCCCGTATTTCTATTTCTCGCCATAAGGTTCACGCTGGCTGCCTTTCTGGTGGCAGTGGTCCTGGCGCCGCGCCTGGCTGGCGCGACGCGGGCTTCGCTGGCTGGCGGCGCGCTTATGGGAGTTGCCCTCTTCACCGGTTACTCCCTCCAGACGTTCGGCCTCACATTCACGACCGCGGCGAACTCCGGTTTCATTACGGGACTGTTCGTGGTTTTCACTCCTTTGTTTGAAGCCGTGATCCACCGCCGTTTCCCCCACCGGCTCGTCGTGCTGGGGGTCGCGCTCGCGACGGCAGGACTTGCCGCCTTGTCGTGGAAGGGGGCATCTGGCAGCGTCAATCCGGGTGACTTGCTGAGCCTTGCCTGCGCCGCGGTTTACGCCATCCACTTGCTGCTCACCTCGCGCATGTCCAGGCGCCACGACACCGCGCCTTTGGTGGTGGCGCAGCTAGCCACGGTGGCCGCGCTTGCCTGGATCTTCTCGGTCCCGCATTTGAGAGAAATGACTCCCGTGCCATGGGCGGCGGCGAAGGGAATCCTCCTGACGGCGGTCTTCGCTTCAGCGTTGGCCTACTTCGTCCAAACCGTTTTTCAGAGGCGGGTAAGCCCCACTCAGGCGGCGCTGGTCTTCACGCTGGAGCCCGTTTTCGCCGGGCTGTTCGCCGTCTTGGCCGGTGGTGAAAGGTTGGGAGCCGGGGCGCGTCTTGGGGGCGGGCGGCTCGGTGCCGGGCTGCTTCCCGGAGAAGCCGCGG
>JAEMPZ010000243.1 GCA_022759065.1 Acidobacteriota bacterium
AGGCGGAAGTATGAAGAGTTAGGAGTTAGGGGTTAGGAGTTAGGAGTTAGGAGTTGTGGTACTGTCATTTTTTTAACTCAAAACCCAAAACTCTTAACCCCTCTTGTTCGCGTCACGTCTCACGCCTGACTCCTAACTCCTGACGCCTGACCATCCTCCCTGACCTCCCTGGCCTCCCTGTTAGAATTGCGGTGGTACTTACTTCATGGCGCCAGCGGGGCTATGAACAACTGCTCGGGCTGGCCGGCGCAAAGCATGAACAGCATCTTCTGCTTTCCTGTTGAAGCCGTGGCCATTGCCAATACCGGCGAAGGCATTGACACCGGGTTGGAGCTCTGCAGCCAGGAATGGTCCGCCTGAAGGCTGAAAGACCGGACGTTGTACGGCGGCCCGGCCTCCGCCACGTACAGCTCTCCCTCAGAGGCCGCAATCGCGGCGCATGGGCCAGTGC
Source organism: Acidobacteriota bacterium (assembly GCA_022759065.1). GTDB lineage: Bacteria > Acidobacteriota > UBA4820 > UBA4820 > DSQY01 > JAEMPZ01. Next base: position 452 of record JAEMPZ010000243.1, read on the forward strand.
GCGGCCCCGGAATGAGCGAGAGCAGGTCGCCCCTGACCGCCCAAATGGTTCCATCCGGCCCCAAGGCAACGAAGGTAGTTCCCGTCTCCCCCTGAAGCCAGACCAGGTCGGTGAATGTTCCAAGCGCGTCTCCGGAGGCCGTCTTGAGCAGGAAGTCGCCGGCGTCCGGCTGAAAAGGCGCCGACAGGAAGCGTTTGGCTTTTTCGGGAAGGGGAAATTCCCGGAGGGGCTCCACCGCCACGGGCTTGTTGGCCGAAAAGCGAGCGAGCCACCCGCCCTGCATCGGCGGCGCGAGGCTGAAACAGCCCAGCGCTCCATCGCCTGGGGTGTTTTCCTGCCAGCGGAGAAGGCACGCGCCCTCTGGTATTCCGGACCCTGTAGCAACCGTCTCCTGGCCCCTTGTCTCGACGTCTATCTTGACAAACCCGGCTCCGCGCCGGACCCACAAGCCGCCCCCTTTGCCGGGTTGCCAGGCAAGGCCGCAAACCGGGATGGAGAATGAGAGCCACTGGCGTCCGGCCAGGAGGTGGGGCTCGTCCTGAAGCGGAGGGACAAATTCCATCAGCACGGTTGAAGTCTGCCGCGCCTCATCGGTCGCCCAAAGCTGAAGCTCGATCTCCCCTGGCTGCCTGTTCGAGGGTTGCAGCCAAACGAGCGCCCTGAACGTGGACGGGCCGAGCTGCGAAACGATTTCGCGGGCGGTTCCCTTGAGCCCGAGCCCGCTGGCGAGCATGGAGCCGCCGCCGGCGCCCTCGACGATTCCGTCTTGCAAATCGCCTGGCACGCCCGAATCGCCAGCGACCGCGACGCGGCCATTCGCGAGGAACGGAAAGGCCGCAAGCAAGCGGGCGCCGATCGCGGCCCCTGCTCCGCGCGCTCCAGTTGAGCCATCCAGCGTCCAGGCGACCGGCTGCTCGTGGGCGGCGGGGGCGCTTGGCGAAGCGTGGTTTGCTGAAGGCGCCGCCGCCGGAGGAGTGGTGGAAGTCGTGGCGCAGGCCGCCGACGCCAGCCATAAAATGACGATAAGCCAGGCCGTGCCGATTTTCCTCTCGCCTGTCATTGCGCCTCCCCTGACAACGCGGCCAGCCCCGAGACGATCGCCTTGTCGTCGCCGCCGAGCAGCGTGCGCACGTGGAAAAGGACATTGTCCCTGGCGACCACGGAGATGATTGGCGGCTCGCCGGCGCGAAGGCGCGACTCGATCTCCGCCGCGCTCAAACTGGGATGGCTGATGGCAACCGCCGGCGATGCCAGATCGTAAAGCGGGGCGGATCCTCCGCCCACGCGGCCTTTGGCCATGACTACTTCCGTCCGGAACTTCCCGCCGCAATCTTTGGCTATAGCTTTGCGCAATGCCGCCGCGCGCCGCTTGAGCGACTCTTCAGTGGCCGAAAGCATTTGCAGCGCCGGAATTTCCGCCCACCGTCCCTTGCGGTAGAGGTCCAGGACTCCTCCCAGCAAGAAATAGGTGTACTTGTCCGCCCGCAGCGCCCGCAGGAGAGGGTTGGCCCTTATTTTTGCCGCCGCGCCCGGCGCGGCGAGTATGACCCCAGCCTGGCATCCTCCCAGGAGCTTGTCCGCGCTGAAGCAGATGGCGTCTGGCGCGGCCGAGAGAGCCTCTCCGAGCCACGGCTCGTCACCCGCGTTCACCGCTCCGGGTGGAAGCAAAAGGCCGGATCCAAGGTCAAAAGCCACTGGGAGCGAGCGCTTTCGGCCAAGTTCAGCCAACTCCACAAGGCTTACTTCCCGAGTGAAACCAACTACTCGGAAGTTGGAGGTGTGCACCTTCAGGAGCAGGCCCGTCCTTGGTCCAATGGCTCGCTCGTAGTCGCCGATGCGCGTCTTGTTTGTAGTGCCGGTCTCCACCAGGCGGGCGCCCGCCGCGGCCATCACCTCGGGCATTCGGAACCCGCCGCCGATTTCCACGAGCTCGCCCCGGCTCACCACCGTTTCGCGGCCTTTTGAGAAAGTGTTCAGCAGGAGCATGACGGCCGAGGCGTTGTTGTTGGTCACTATGGCGAGGTAATCGGTGTGGAAAAGTTCCTGAAATGCAGATTCGACCTTCGAGTCGCGGTGGCCGCGTTCGCCTGTCTCCACGTCCATCTCAAGGTCAACGTAACGGCAGAGCGTTTTAGCCGCCTCGTCGAGAAGGAGCCTGGGAAGCGGCGCGCGCCCGAGGTTCGTATGCAGCACGACGCCGGTGGCGTTGACCACTCGGCGCAGGGGGGGACGAAAACCGCGCTTGAGCGCCTCCGTCGCGATTCCTCTGACAGCGGCCTCGTCCGGCGCCGGCCCTCCGGAAAGCCATTCGCGCCTTAATCCATCAAGGGCATGGCCGATGGCCAGTTTTGCCGCTTCCCGGCCAAAGGCGGCGGACAGCGCCTGCGCCCACTCTCGGCGAAGAAGGAAATCCATGCTGGGCGGGTGGGACGGTGGGGAGGAGGTCATCTTCCTAAAAGTTGCCCTTCTGGAACTCCTCGAGAGTCGTGATCCCCTGGCGCACCGATGCCAGCGCGCGCTCTCTCAGAAGGACCATCCCCCCGCGCGCCGCCTCTTTGTCCAGGACCTTCTCTCCAGCCTTGCGGGACACGGCCTTCCGGAAGTTTTGTGAAGGCCATAGGAGCTCAAAAATTGCCATGCGGCCTTTATATCCAATCCCGGAGCAGGAGGCGCACCCCTGGCCCTGGCTGACGTGGCCCAACGTGGCGGCCTCTTCCTCGGAAAGCCCCATCATCTCCAGCGTTTTTGGAGACATCTCCACCGATTCCCGGCATTCGGGGCAGGTTTTGCGAACCAGCCTCTGGTTGAGCACCAGTAGAAGCGCCTGGGACAGCTCGGCGGGTGGCATTCCCATGTCTAACAGCTTCTGGACGGCCTGAACGCCGCGGCTGGCTTCAAGCGTCGCCACCACGAGCATCTGCCCCAGGAACTTGTACATCTGCGAGATCATGCTGGCGCTGTCCAGCAAATCGCCCAAGACGCAAACGTCGGGCTGGATGGTCGCTAGCGCCTTGAGCGTAGTGAATGTCGCTTCTGTATTGCCGTTCTCGCCGAGCGAAATCTGCGAAACGTTTGGAATGGGGCAGACGCTCTGTGCTTCGATGCTCATTATCTTCCGCTGCTGGTCCTTCGCGAGGTCGCTCATGACCGCGTAGAGGGTGGTTGTGGAGCCGTGGAAGAGAGGAGCCGTTATGAGCACAAGGCCTGATCTCGCCGAGAGCGCCGTGCGCAGGAGCCGCTCGTCTTCGGCGGAAATGCCGAGCTGGTCAAATGTCTTGATGAAGGTGTCCCTGTTGATGATTTTCATGGAGAGGTTTTCGCCAAACCGGGTCGGCAGGCAGTGGGCGATCACCTCGAAATGGCCTGGGCCTGAGCGCATGACGACCCGGCTCTCCTGTGGCCTGTCCGAGAAAGTCGGGTCCATGCGCAAAAGCCGCTTCAGTTCCGAGACCAGGACCTGCTGGTGCTCCCTGGGTACCGGCTTGGCCTTGTAGAGGATGCCGTCAATGCGCATATGGATGGCGACTTCCTGCTCCCCGGGCTCGACGTAGAGGTCGCTCACGTTTCTGGCCAGCGCCTTCTTGATCAATTCGGTAGCAAGGCCGGAGGAGGCCCTTTCTTTCTCCGCCGGCGCCGCCGCTTCCTGGAGGAAGGGGGCGAGGACCTCCTTGATATCCTCTGAGCTTGCCTGCATGGGCAGCACCTGGCACCCGGTCACGTTTTGGACGAAATCAATCGCCTCGCCGTCCGAAGGCCGCGCCATGGCAAGCGTAAGAATTTCCTTGGTTGACAGCCGCTCCCTGCTGACGGGTACCACTTGGAAACGGGCGCACTCGCGCGGGCCGATCGCCGCTATCAACATTGGGTCTATGACCGTTTCCTTGAGGGAGAGCTGCGTCACCGACTTCTGCTGGGAGAGGAAGTACTCCAGCGTGTCCTTGGGAACATAACCAAGCTCGACAAGGACTTCCCCCAGTTTCCTTCCGGAGCTTTTCTGCGCCTTCAGAGCAGCTAAAAGCTGGTCCGATGTTATCGCCTTCGCGCGCACCAGCGCCTCGCCGAGCGGGCCGCGTGCATTGGCAAGCATCTCTCTGTCCTGAAGAAGCTCATCGGGGGCCGAAGCCCAGAACTTGTCCGCGTAGCTTTGCGGGGCGGCGCAGAAGCACTGAAGGCAGAAGGGGCAGACTTTTGTCGGATGCGATGGGTTGCAGGAGCACCAGACCGCGCTGAGCGCGTCATACTCTCCCAGGCAGTTCCAACAATTAACGATATACTCAGGCATCTTCGCCCCCTTAAATCCACCATTACTCTAATCCAAAGCTGCCACCAAATGCAAGCTGGCGTCAAGCCGTCAGCGGCCTGTCAATGCCAATGTTCCGGCGAACCGATGCTGAATGCGCCTCCGGCCGCGCCGAGAATTGCGCCCAAAAGCACCAGGCCCGCCTGGTCCCAGCCGGAGAGAAAGCTCATGGATATCCACGAAACCAGCAGGGCGCCGCTGCCGGCGGCCTGGTGGAGCATCAGGTGGCAGGCCGAAAGCAAAAGGAGCGCCGCCAGGCCCGAGAAAAAACCGAGCATCGCCCCTCCGGCCACGAACGGCCCGCGAATGCTCGCGTTGGTCGCTCCCAAGAAATGCAGGATGGCTATTTCCTCCCGGCGCGAAAGGGCCAGAATCCTTGTGATTGCCGAAACCGTGAAGACCGAGGCGGCTCCAAGCGCGCCGAACAAAATCCACCCCAGTATCCCCACGAAGCGCGAGTAGGCCCTCAGCTTGTCAACCCACTCCCAGTCGAACAGCGCCTGCGAAACGCCGGGCTCCTTGGCCGCGTTTTCCACGAGCGCCTTGATGCGCTTGAGGTCGGCAGGCGCCCTGAGCCGCAGGCTGAGGGAGGCTGGCAGCGGGTTTTCCCCGCTTTTGAGGCCCAAATCGGAAAAGGCCGGTGAAAAACGGGACAGGATCTGGAGCGCTTGCTCAGGTGAAATGTAGCTCACTGAAGCGACGAGCGGGTCGGCCCCGTATTTCTTCTCGATCGCGTCAACTCGTTCTTTCGAGACCCCGTCGTCCAGAAAAAGCCGCACCTCCAGGCTGCTCTCCCAGGTGGATAGCAGCGCGTTGACGTTGCCTGTAAGGTAGCGCGAAAACCCGAGGACGAAGAGCGAGAGGGCCACGACGAAAAGAGCGAACCCGTGCATGGCCTTGTGGCGCCAGAGCGCCAGAAGCCCCTCGTTCAAGTAGTAGCCCAA
>JAEMPZ010000119.1 GCA_022759065.1 Acidobacteriota bacterium
CACGCAAACGCAGCGGCCCAACGGCGACCGGCGCCCGCGCATGGATTCGCGCGTCGGTCGTCCGTCAACCGTTAGCCGTCTGCCGTCTTACGTCTTACGTCTACCGTCTCACGTCTAACGTCTTACTCCTTACCCCTGACGCCTTTCAACTTGCTGCCAGTCACAAGCCACGGTCTTCCTTTCTCACTCTCTCACTTTCTCACTTTCCCCTTGGCGTCTTGGTGCCCTGGTGGTGGGTTTTTTCACCGCAGCGCGAAGTTGACGGTGATGATTTTGATGACGCGCAGTGGGGAGCCCGCGTCGTCAAGGCTCTTTGTGAAGCGCCACCGCCTGACCGCGTCTAGGGCCGATTGGCCAAACAGCGGGTTCGTCGCGGTGACTATCTCCGCCCCCTCTACTTGGCCGTCGGGCCCGATGGTCACCTTTATCACGGCTCTGCCTTCCACGCCCATGGCCCGCAGCGCGGCCGGGTACTCCGGCTGAACCTGGCTGAGCACCTCCACGGCTTTTGAGAGCTGGTAATCTTGCACGGCGCGAGGCGCTGAGATGGCCGAGTCAATGGCCGTCGCGCCCGGGGGCAAATCACCTACCGCGATGAAACCGGTATCCTGAGAGTCCGGTGTTGTCGTGGACGAAGTGGCCGGATCGGCCGGTTTTATCTCAGTCGGCACCTCGAAAGGCGTGCGCACTTCCGTGGGTACGGGCTTCCCGGCATCCTTCGCGTGCTCATTCATCTGGTTGACTTGATCCCGCGGAACCACCCGCACAGGGATCGAAATCGGTGCCGGCTCACTGAAGCGCAGAATGGCGAGCGGAGCTCTTATGGCTACTGGGGCATAAAGCATGTAGACGTAATAGGTTCCGACCAGAGCCGCGTGGAACGCGGCTGCCACGGGCAGGCTGGCGAAGGTCCTGAATCCCCTCTTTTCGGTTTTTGTTATTACCAGGGCGTCGAACATGGGCCACCTCCTTCGCCGTTTGAGACCGCGCGGGGCGGCAAATGTTCCAAAGCAAAAGAAAAGCGGCCCGCTTTCACGGGCCGCCATAAAACGCAAAGAGGCAAGGCTGCTTAGATGAACAGCGGGGCCAAAACCAGCGTGATCGTCGAAAGCAGCTTGATGAGCACGTGCAATGAAGGGCCAGCAGTGTCTTTGAAGGGGTCGCCAACGGTGTCTCCAACCACAGCGGCGCCGTGCGTCGGGTTCTTGGTCTTCTTGCCGTCCGCGCCGACAAGGTACTTGCCGCCGTGCGCGCCCGACTCGATGTATTTCTTGGCGTTGTCCCATGCTCCTCCGCCGTTATTCAGGAAGAGCGCCATCAGGATTCCGACGATAGTTGCGACCATCAGAAGTCCAGCCACCGCTTCGGCGGCGATCAAATGTCCTTCATACGGAATAAAGACCTTGAACGCCATCCCAACGACAATAGGCGTCAAGACGACCAGCGCGCCGGGCGCGACCATCTTCTTGAGGGCCGACTTGGTGACGATGTCAACGCATGAGCCATAGTCGGGCTTGAAGTCTTTGGGGAACTGGATGATGTCGTTGACGCGGGGAAGCTTCGCGTACTGGCGGCGCACTTCCTCGATGATAGCCTGCGCGGCTTTGCCCACGGCCCTTATGGCCATGGAGGAGAAGAGGAACACCAGCGCCGCGCCAAGAAGCGCTCCCACGAAAACGACGGGGTTAGCGAGGTCAACCGCGCCCATTGCTTTGCCCGAGTAGTTGCCGACCTCTTCCATGTAGGCCTGGAAAAGGAGGAAGGCCGCGAGGCCGGCTGAACCGACCGCGTATCCCTTGGTCAGGGCTTTTGTCGTATTGCCGACCGCATCGAGCCTGTCGGTCTTTTTGCGGATTTCCTCTGGCTGTTCGGACATTTCGACGATGCCGCCCGCGTTATCGGTGATAGGCCCGAAAGTATCCATGGCCAGGATGTAAACAGCCGTCGCCAGCATGCCCATCGTCGCCACGGCGGTGCCGAAAAGGCCGGCGCCTGGCAAGCCGCTCGTCGCGCCGAGGTAATAGGAAATAAGAAGGGCCGCGCCAACCGTAAGCGCGGGCATCCAGACGCACTCCATGCCAACGCCAATGCCAGCGATGATGTTCGTGGCGGGGCCGGTTTGAGAGGCCTCGGCTATGGACTGAACCGGCCTGAACTTGTACTCGGTGTAATACTGAGTGATGTAAACGAACGCCACCGACGTTAGAACGCCTACGATGCCGCAGAGGAAGAAGTGCCACCACGCCTGGGGCGCGCCGGGGCTATCCAGCAGCCAATAGGTGGCGCCGCCAAAACCAACCATTGCCAGAATGACGGCCACGTAGTAACCGCGGTTAAGCACCTGCATCGGGTCCAGTTTTTCTTCTTTGTCCATCTTGACCATCATGATGCCGATGATCGAGGCGATGATTCCAAAAGCTCTGGCGACGAGGGGGAACATCATGACGCCAACGATGCCCATGGAGAATCCCATGTGATCCTTGTCCGCCACCGTCGCGAGGCCGGCGCCCAGAATCATCGCGCCGATGTTTTCCGCGGCGGTTGACTCGAAGAGGTCGGCGCCACGGCCGGCGCAGTCGCCGACGTTGTCGCCAACGAGATCGGCGATGACCGCCGGGTTGCGCGGGTCATCCTCGGGAATGCCTGCTTCGACTTTTCCCACGAGGTCGGCGCCCACGTCGGCCGCCTTTGTGTAGATTCCGCCGCCCAGCTGGGCGAACAGCGCCACGAATGAAGCGCCGAAGCCATAACCAACAATAAGGAGCGGGATCTTCGTCGCCTCAACCCCGCCGACAGCCGTGACGATGGCGTACAGCCCCGCGACGCCGAGAAGACTCATCGCCACGACCAGCAGCCCTGAAACCGCGCCACCGCGAAGGGCGATTCGCAGCGCGTCATTAAGGCTTGAAAGGGCGGCGTGAGCCGTGCGGATGTTGCTGCGGATGGAAACCCACATCCCGACGTAGCCGGCGAAAACGGAGCAGAGCGCTCCTAGAACAAAGGAAAGGGTGATCCAGAACGCGAGCCCCATCGAAGTACTAACGGGGTCGAACTTTTGGTGGCCACGGACCACGCCGTAACCAACGAAGATGAAAACCGCGAAGAGCAGGGCCAGGACCAGAATAGTCCTGTTCTGGCGCCTCAGGAAAGCCTCCGCGCCCTCCTTGATGGCGTCGGAGATTTTGCGCATGGCTTCCGACCCGGTGCTCTTGTTAAGCACCCACCGGGCAAGGTATCCGGCCATCAAAAGCCCGAATACGCTTATCCCTATTACCAAACTCAACAATGGCCACGTCTTGTCCATTCGCTCCTCCTCGAAAAATGGAAAGGGTTGAATTTGATGGGCGCTGGGGGGGAGCACCCGCGGCTAAACCTCCATTCCTGACGCTCCAAAAAGCAAAAGAACCTTGCCGCGCCAACTCCACGGCAAGGTCCATTTTAACCCTAAAACTCTTTCAACGCAATCCCACGAGAGAAGGCGTGCCCCGTCGCACGGGCAGCGGCGAAAACGTTTCGTCAGTTCAAGACAAAGCCTATCGTTTCCACGCGTCCCTGAGACCTGGCGATATCGAGAGCCTTTACCACGGTCTCATAGGTCGCCTGATCGTCGGCGTCAACAAAGAGGATCTTGTCCGGCCTCGTGGCGTAGATGGCCCCCAGCCGCTCGCCGAGATCCTGCATCGTCACGGGGGACTTGTTTATGGCCATGCCGCCGTTTCGGTCTATTTGAAGGACGATGACGTTCGGCGGAGGCCCGCCCTTCGAAGGCTCCGCCTTCTGCGGCACCTGCGCGTCAAAGCCCTTCTGAAGGATGGGCGTGATGACCATGAAGATGATGATCAGCACCAGCAGCACGTCAACAAGCGGCGTGATGTTGATGTCAGATTTTGGGCGAGATGCTCCAATATCCATAGACATGGGTTCGACCTTTCGCTACTTGGCCATATTGCTGGCCGCGTTGCCCGTGACCGGCATGCCCTTTTCGTCCACGTGCTGGGCCAAAAGGCCGATCTGCTTGAAGCCTACGTCCTGGACTATCTTCAACACCCGCTTGACTTCACCGAAGTCAATCTCCCTGAAACCCTTCAGGAAGACGCGCTTGGATGGGCCACGCTGATATGCTTCGCTCAAGTCGTCCTTGAGCGCCTCCAGCGGCCGGTCCTTGTCGCCGAAATAAAAATGGACGATGTTCTTGTCCTTGGTTACGGCGAGGATGATGCTTCCCTCTTTGTCGGCATCAGACTCGGCCTGCGGGTTTCGCGCGGCTGGCAGATCAACCGGGACGCCTTTCTGCAACAGGGGCGTCACGACCATGAAGATGATCAACAGAACGAGGCAAACGTCGCAGAACGGCGTCACGTTTATGTCGCTGACAGCACCGCTGCCGCCTACGTTCATGCTCATGTGGGCCTCCTGGGCTCGCCCTTACTCTTCGCGGCCGGTGACCTTGAGGAAATGGTCAATCAGCTCCGAAGAGGCGTTGCTCATTTCGATCGAGAAAAGGTCCGCCTTGTTGACGAAGTAGTTAAAGAACCAGACGGCGGGAATGGCCACGAAAAGCCCGAAGGCCGTCGTGACGAGGGCCTCGGCGATGCCGCCCGCGACCGCCCCGATGCCGCCGGAACCGCTGGCCTTCATCCCTTCGAAGGCGTTGATGATGCCGACGACGGTGCCGAAGAGGCCGACAAACGGCGCGGTCGCGCCGATCGTGGCAAGGAAGTTGAGGCCGCGCCTCATCTCGGTGCTGGTCTTGACCGCCGCGCGCTCGATGGCCCTCTTCGAAGCCTCGATCACGTTGTAGTTCGTGCTCTCCGTCTCGGCCTTGAACTCAAGAAGCGCGGCCTTGAAGACCTTCGCGATGTGGCTGTTTTTGTTGGTCTCAGCCAGGCGGACGCAGTCGTCAAGTTTATTGGCCTTCAGAAGCGGGCCAACCTTGCCAATGAAGGCAAGCGACTGCTTCTTCGCGGAGAGAAAGAGGATGAAGCGGTCAATGAAGACCCAAATTGAGATGAGGGACATGATCAAAAGGACGAAGACAACGCCCTTGGCCAGAGGCCCCATCGAAGCCCAAAGTCCGGTAAGGGATAGATCCATTGCATGCTCCTTTCAAAAGGTCGAGCCAAACGTATCCTTAACGCGTTTTGAAATCAACATTGACAATCCAGAACACCTTCACTGCTTGCCCGCCCTGGGCGGTTGGTTTTGTAAATTGCCACTTACGCACTGCTTCAAGAGCTGCCTCATTGAAAATGGCATTGTCGGACTTTAGGACTCGCGCGTTGATGACGTCGCCGTTTTCGTCAACGATCAGCTCAACCGTAACGCGCCCCTGCAATCCCATGGCAAGGGCGGCTGGGGGGTATGTGGGGTTTACCTGGCGAAGGACCTTCAGCGGCGCGGTGCTGCCCATGGGCAGAATCGTCTGCTTGGCGGTCGTCGCCGAACCAAGAACGCCGCCGAGGACGCCACCCTCGATGCCGCCTTCAACGCCGCCTTCAACGCCACCCTCACCCGCTCCCGCATTGGCCGTTGACGGCGGCGGGATCTTTTCCGGAATAACGGTTGGCGTCACCAGCTTGTTCGGATCCATTGGCGCCGGGGCCTCGACCTTTGGCGCGGCCACCTTTGGCGCCGGCGGCGGCGGCGGAGGCGGAGGCGGGGGCGGGGGCGGGGCCGCCGACGTGAAGAAAGAC
>JAEMPZ010000217.1 GCA_022759065.1 Acidobacteriota bacterium
CGGGAAACGGGATTCGAACCCGCGACCCCAACCTTGGCAAGGTTGTGCTCTACCAACTGAGCTATTCCCGCCCAAGTCCTAAGTTTAACCGAGAGCGCCTTATTCTGTCAAGAAGCCCTTGCGCTGGCCGGACAATAGGGCCCGGCCAACGCCGACCGGCGCTGCTTCCTCGCCACGCTTCTTCTCCTACCTGGCAGTTCCGTGCTTTAAAATCCACGCCGTGATATCGCCGATCACTTCACTGGAGACATGCGAGGCTTTTTCATTTGTCCGTTTTTCGTGTCGCAGCATGGTTTCTCCCATGCTTGCGCTCTTCCACCGCGCGGCGCAGGAGGTACTCCACCTGCGCGTTCACGCTTCTGAGGTCGTCGGCCGCCCACCTCTGAAGGTCTTCCCAGAGTTCGGGACTGATCCGAAGAAGAAAGGGTTTCTTCTCTGCCAACGGTGCCCCTTCTACGCCTGTTCGACCACCACGGCAGTGCCGTAGCAGAGGACCTCCGTCGCAGAGCCGCGGCTGACCACTTCGGAGGCGTCATATCGAAGGCCGACAACGGCGTTCGCGCCCATCTCCTTCGCGTGTTGCAGCATTCTCTCGTAAGCCTGTCCGCGCGCCTGCTCGCACATCTCCGTGTAAGCGCCGATCTGGCCCCCGACGATGTTCTTAAGGCCGCCGACGATTCCCTGAGCGATGGTAGGCGCCCTTACGATGATCCCCCGGACGACGCCCTTGTACTCCTTGATCTTGTATCCGTCAAAAGAAAATGTCGTAGTGACAAGCATCTCATCCTCCTAATAGAGTGACCCCGCGTTAATGACCGGGTGGGCTTCTTTTTCGCCGCAAAGAACTACGAGCAGGTTGGACACCATCTGGGCCTTGCGCTCGCTATTCAGGTTGTGAAAGCGAAGCGAAACCTTTTTCTTCGCGTAGAAGGGATTGGCCCACCATCCCGAGGCCGGACGACGGAACACTTCTTTGCTCATGGCGCACCTCCTCCGATAGCGTAATGATATCACTTTGGAATCGGATTGTCAAGGGGGGGTTAGAATGTCCTTCCCAGGTAGAGGTAGAAGAGCGAGTTGCCGCCTTCGGCGCGGCCGTATGCAAAGTAGAGCGGGCCAAGGCGGGTGTCAGCCCCGAACAGGAGCGTCAGCGCGTGCTTCAAGTCGCCCGACGAAACCTGTTGCCTGGTTTCCCAAATGTTCCCTGCCTCCAGCCATCCGCCGAAGTACACGCCCTTGCCAAGGCCCGGGGGCATGTTGGCTATTCTCGCGTAGTATCCGGCGCGAATGACCCCGTAGTAGTCGCCGCCGAGTTGTTCTGGATGATAGCCGGAAAACGAGGAGAATCCTCCCAGCGTGAACCGGTCCCAAATGGGAAGGGAGGTTCCCAAGGACGACCCAGCCTCGGCCTTGATGAAGATGGTGCCAGGCCCCTTGCTGAACCACTCTCCCCAGTAGCCCCAGACCTTGTCGTATCGGGCCTGCGAGCCCATCCCCGTCCGGGCGAGGAAGGCGAAGAGCCCGGCGCGGCTGCCATCTCTAGGAAAGCCGGGTTGATCCGTCCTGTCAAAGACCATCTGCCCCGATATGCCGGCCAGCCTTACGTCAAACACCGCCAGTGACGGGTCGCCGATTTTCGGGTTTGCCGTGGAATGGCCCCACCTGGGCCCCAGGCGCAGCTCGCCCCATGAACCGATTTGATAGCCGATGTCCGCGCCCGTGAGAATGGTCCGTGAACGGTACTCCGCCACCGCCTGATCTCCGTCATACAGGTCGTGAAGCGCGTAGGTGTATTCAATGCCCGGGGCAAAGAACCAGTGGCCGCTGAAGTCCAAAGGCTGGTAAAATTCGGTGAGGAAGGATTGCGTCCGCCCGAGTTGCAGGTCGTTGCGCCACTCGGCGCCGAGGGCGTTCAGGCGGGTCATCGTAACGTTGCCCTTCAGACTGAAGCGGCTGCCTCCGCTGAAATCGTCCTCTGCTTCCAGCGCAAACCGCATGTAGTTTGGCCCCCAGGGCTTGTCGCGCGCTTCCACCACGAGCTCCCTTTGCCCCTGCACGTCCTTGAGCCTCGCCTCGACCTTCTCGAAATCGCCGAGCCCATAAATCCTTTCGAGGTCGCGCTTGAGGAGGCTCACGTCGGGAACCTCCCCGGTCCGCGTACGCATTTGCGCTTCCACTATGCGGCCATCAACTCGGTTCGAGCCTGTAAACCGAATGAGGTCAATCGGGCGCGCCGGCTTGAGCTTCGCCCTGCAAGCCTCACGGTAAGCCGAGTATTCAGGCTCATCCAGAGCAAGAGGGAGCAGTTTTTCCTTCTCGCCCTCCATGGCTTGGGCGCCCAACTCAATCAACTGAGGGGCCAGGCTGTATTGAGAACTGCGGAAGGGGGCAAGGTCGGGACGGATCAGAATGTCCGCCAGTGACGCCTGATGCGCTTCGTTCTTGGCGGTGAGAATCGTGATCACCTGGCGCGAAATGTCCAGCGGCGAGAGCAGGCTGTCTCGCCTCGCAAGCGGCGTGCCTATATCCACGGCGATGATGATGTCCGCCCCCATGGACTTCGCCACGTCAACTGGCAGGTTGTCCACGAGGCCGCCATCAACGAGAAGCCTTCCGTCCCGCTCGACCGGCGCGAATACGCCGGGAATCGCCATGCTGGCCAGAACCGCCTGTGGCAGGTCGCCGTGGTCAAGGACGACTTTGTCGCCCGTTTCCAGGTCCGTTGCCACGGCCCTAAAAGGAATCGGCAGGTCATCGAAACTGCCAAAAGGCGCCGCTTTGAGCATGAGGCTGTCAAGGGCAGCGCTGAAATTCTGGCCGGAAATCAGTCCCCTTGGAACCCTTACTCTTCCCGCCTTAATTCCCGCTTCAAACTCGGAGAGGTAACGGCGGTCCTCCTCCTTCCGCCTGAAAGGGATTTCCCGCCTTGGCGGCAGGTCGCTGAAGAGCCTTTCAAACGATCTTTGGTTGACGAACGACGCTATCTCGTCAGGAGAGACTCCGGCGGCGTAGAGGCCACCCACCAGAGCGCCGGCGCTCGTGCCGGCGATGCAATCAATCGGGACGTGCATCTCTTCGAGCGCCCGAAGAACGGCGACGTGAAAGGCGCCTCTAGCCCCGCCGCCTGAAAGAACAAGGCCAATCTTGGGCCGGCGCGGTTCAGCCACCTTTTCGGCAGGCTTTTGCCCCCATACAACTTCGGTTGCGACAAGCGCCGCAATGGTGCAAATCACCCACCTCCGAGCTAATAGGCCCATCAATCCTTGAGCCCTCCCTCTTACGAATAGTATACTTCAACTTGGGGCTGTTAGCTCAGGCAATCCGGTTTCTCACGTTTTGCGCAAGAGCTGGAGTGGTGGCCCCTGCAAGGAGGTTACGGTGCATATAATGGAAGTCATCAAGGCCAAGGCAAAATCAGGCAAAAAGCGGATAGTCCTCTCCGAAGGAATGGACAAGCGCATGGTCCAGGCGGCGGTGAGGGCCGCCGCCGAAGGGTTGGGAGAGATCACGCTTCTGGCCACCGAGTCGCAGGTAAAAGAGGCGTTGGGCAATGAGACGAAGGGCCTCGACAAGGTCCGCGTCATAGACCATTTTCAATCCCCATGGCTCGACGCTTTCGCGCAGGAGTACTACGAGCTTCGAAAGGCGAAGGGGATGACGCTGGACGAGGCCAAGAAGGCTGTCCGGGACAACGTCTTTTTCGGCGACATGATGGTGCGCAAGGGCTACGTGGACGGCTGCGTTTCGGGCGCCTACAACACGACCGGCCTTGTTATCAAGGCCGCGTTGCACATTCTCGGAACGGCGCCGGGCATCAAGACCGTCTCCTCCTTCTTCATCATGGTCCACCCCAACAAGGCGTTCGGGCGGGACGGCCTGATGGTATTCGCCGACTGCGCCGTGAACCCCTACCCCGACGAGAACCAGCTCGCCGACATCGCCGTCGCCTCGGCCAAGAGCGCGAAGGCCTTCTGCGGCTTCGAGCCAAAAGTCGCCATGCTCGCCTTCTCGACCAAGGGCAGCGCGAAACACGAGAACCTGGACAAGGTGCTGAAGGCGATAGAGATAGCCAAACAGAAGGAGCCGGGGCTCGTCATTGACGGAGAATTGCAGTTCGACGCGGCGTTGATTCCGGCCATAGGGGCCAAGAAAGCCCCTGGCAGCGCAGTGGCCGGCCAAGCCAATGTTTTCATCTTCCCCGACCTCAACGCCGGCAACATCTGCTACAAGGCGGTCGAGAGGCTCGGGGGAGCGCAGGCGATCGGCC
This sequence comes from Acidobacteriota bacterium, assembly GCA_022759065.1. Lineage (GTDB taxonomy): Bacteria > Acidobacteriota > UBA4820 > UBA4820 > DSQY01 > JAEMPZ01. The sequence continues at coordinate 4,268 of JAEMPZ010000217.1, forward strand.
CGGTCCTCCAGGGATTGGCGAAACCCGCCAACGACCTTTCGCGCGGGTGCAGCGTGGATGACATCGTTAACGTTGCGGCCTTCACGGCCGTGCAGGCAATTGGATAGTTCAACATGGCGGCCGGTGCTCGCGTCGGCTGAAATCAGCGGCCTTTAGGAAACAAGGGCCGCCACCTTAGGAGAAGAAAATGAAGACTCTCGTTGTCAACTGCGGTAGTTCGTCGCTCAAGTACCAGCTTTTCAACATGGAAAACGAAACGGTCATGGCCAAGGGGTTGGTGGACAGGATCGGCCAGGAGAACGCCAGCCTGAAACACGATTCCGTCGGAATAGGCCGCATCACCATCCGCTCGGGCATTCCAGACCACTCCAAAGCGGTCAGCGACATGATAAACGCGTTGACCGACCCGGAGTACGGCGTGCTCAAGTCGGTGGACGAGATAGCGGCGGTTGGACACCGCGTTGTCCACGGCGGCGAGAAATTCTCCGACTCGGTCGTCATTGACAACAACGTCATGGCGGCCGTCAAGGATTGCGTCGTTTACGCCCCGCTTCACAACCCAAGCAACATCATGGGAATCGAGTCTTGCGAAAAACTCTGCCCGGGCGTGCCGCAGGTCGCCGTTTTCGACACGGCGTTCCACCAGACGATGCCCAAACACGTTTACCTCTACGCCATTCCTTACGAGTACTACGAGAAGCACGGCGTCCGCCGCTACGGCTTCCACGGAACCTCGCACCAGTTCGTAGCCAACCGCGCCGCATCCCTCTTGAAGAAACCGCTCAAGGACCTGCGCATGATCACCGCCCACCTTGGCAACGGCTGCAGCATCACCGCCATCAAGGACGGAAAATCTCTTGAAACATCAATGGGGTTGACGCCCTTAAATGGCCTTATGATGGGACAAAGAAGCGGCGACATTGACCCGGCCGTCGTCGCCGCGATGGGGGACATCGAAAAGCTGGACGCCAACGGCATCGTGGCGATCCTGAACAAAAAGAGCGGCCTTCTCGGCGTTTCGGGCGTTTCCAACGACATGCGCGACATTCACAAGGCCGCGGACGCCGGAAACGAGCGCGCCCAGCTCGCCCTGAAGATGTTCTGCTACCGCATACGCAAGTACATCGGCACTTACGCCGCTTCAATGAACGGCCTGGACGTCCTCGTCTTCACCGCCGGAATCGGAGAAAACGACCCATACGTCCGCGAAGTGGCCTGCTCCAACTTCGATTTTCTGGGCATCGAACTTGACAAGAAGCGCAACGAGTCGCCCGAAAAGGAAAAGATCATCTCCACCGACAAGAGCAAAGTGACCGTCATGGTCGTCCCCACCAACGAAGAGCTGATGATCGCCCGCGAGACCAGGCGCCTCGTCGGCAACAATAGCCCCAAGAAGGCGAAGAAATAAAGAGATACATTCACCAC
>JAEMPZ010000209.1 GCA_022759065.1 Acidobacteriota bacterium
GGCTGGTTTAATTCAACGCCGGGCGCAATCTTTGCCTTCATCCATCATCCTTCATCTCTCATCTGTTCTTCGTGCCCTTCGTGCCTTTGTGGTGAACTTCTTTCCGCCGCGGCTTTTGCTCCCTCATCTATCATCTGCCTCCATGGTGATATACTTGTCAAGGCGCGGTGGCGCGCGGTGGGAGGAAAACATGGCTCGCGATCTGGCTTCCAAGGAAATCATTTCACAAAAGCTTGAACAGGCGACGGGCGAATTGAAGGCGATGGGCGCCGACCTTTGGGTAACCTTCGTGCAGGAGACAAGCTCGGGCGCCGAACGGGTCTTCTCGTACATTTCACCCGGAAACCTGACGTGGGAGAGCGCGATTCTCGTGAGGCCGTCGGGCGAAAGGACGGTCATCTGCGGCAAGTTCGACCAGCAGGATTTCGAGGAGTCGGGGCTCTTCACCAAGGTCATAACGTTCGTGCAGGATTTCAAGGAGCCTTTCCTCGACTACTTGCGCAAGGAGACGCCGCGCAAAGTGGCTGTGAACTTTTCCCTCAACGACCCTAGCGCCGACGGCATTCCCCACGGCCGTTTCTTGCAGCTTGAGTCAATGCTGCGCCAGGTTTCGCCTGACGTGGAGATCGTTTCCGCCGAGCCCATAATCGCCGCGCTGATTTCAAAAAAGTCGCCACTCGAACTGGCTGCGATCCAGGAGGCCGTGGACCACACCGTCGCGATCTTCCAGGAGATTCACGCCTTCTTGAAACCGGGAAAGACCGAAAAAGAGGTTTACGACTTCATAAACGGCCGCATTAAAGCGCGCGGCCTCACGCCGAGCTTCGAGACGCTCGTCTTCGCCGGCGACCGCGGCGCCGGGATGGGACACGGGACGGCCGGTGACAATCCGCTGAAGCCGGGCGATCTCGTCCACGTTGACATGGGGGTCTTCGTCCGCGGCTACGCCTCGGACATGCAGCGCACGTGGTACATCCTGAAGCCAGGCGAAACTTCCCCCCCCGAGCCGGCGAAGCGCGGCTTCGCGGTGATCGCCGAGGCCATCGAAAAAAGCAGGGCGGCGCTGAAGCCTGGCGTCAAGGGCGTGGACATTGACGCCATTTCCCGAGGCCACATAACCGGCGCCGGGTTCCCCGAGTACCCCCACGCTCTCGGCCATCAGGTTGGACGAAACGTCCACGACGGCGGCGCGCTTCTGGGCCCGGCATGGGCGCGATACCGCAACACCCCCTTCACCCCCGTCGAAGAGGGAATGATCTTCACGCTGGAACCCTCTCTCAGCGTCGAGGGGTTCGGAGCCGTGGGCATAGAGGAAGACGTCCTCGTCACCCCGTCTGGCGGCAAGTTCCTCGCCCCCCCGCAGCGCGAGCTGTGGACGATCGGGGGGGCAGTTAGGAGTTAGGAGTTAGGAGTTAGGAGTTAAGGTGCTCATTATTATTTCAACAACTCATAACTCTCGACTCAACACTCGCCTTTCGCTCTCCTCACTCTTCACTCTTAACTCTTAACCCTTAACTCTTAACTCTCAACGCCCCCCTTGCATCTTTCCCTTTCGGGGCATAGATTAAAGGCGTTGGAGGCGAGGATGTGGGACAAGGAGCTTTCTTGGATTCGCGGTTTCGCTCGCGATCTTGAGGCTCGCCCCGCTCTTCCAGAGGCCAGCCCGGAGGATTTGGAGGAACATTCGCGTCAGGTCGTGCACCTTCAAGACCTATTCTCGCTTTTAGCTTCCCTTCCTGCTAGCCGGCGCCCTGAGATCTCCGCCTGGGACGACGAGGTGGCTCCGCTCTGGCGGCGCCTTTTCGCCAAGGGCGACGATATTGACAGGTACGTGCTTGGGGACCTGTGGGCATCCATTCTGATGGACTCCGGGGAGATCGAGCGCGCGACGCGCGCCCTTGTAGGCGTCGTGGCGTCCGCGCGGAACTTTTACCTTTTTGACGAGGGGCTGGCCCGGTGCCAGGAGGCAAGAGAACTCTGCGCCGGCAAGTCAATCGTGCCTCTAGCGCAACTCATCAACGTCGAGGGTTCCATTCACTCGATTCAAGGCGATTTCGAGGCGGCGGAGCGTTCCTACAATGACGCATTGGCCATGGCCATGCCGCTTGATGATAAGGATTTTCAAATTTGGATAGGCGCCACCAAGAGCGACTTCCTTTCTCAGGAGCAGTTCAACCTGATCGAAACCTGGCTGGAGAAGGCCGAAACGGCCCCGCCCTCCGAAAGAAACTTGTTGGCCGAACAAGTCCGGAGCAAGCTTGCCGCCCTCGATGCCATGCGGTTAAGCGCTGGATTCAGCCGTTTCCGCTCGGTGTCCGTGGCTCAGCTCGCCATTGTGGAGAGGGACTTCGCGAAGGCCCGCCAGGCGCTCCTCTCCCTTGGCGAGGCTGATAACATCGTTGAAGGCCCGTACAAGTATCCGCTACTGACCGTCCGCTGCCGCCTCGAATCACGCATCTGCCAACTGGAGGGCGACTGGCCGGGCGCGTACGAGTGGGTCCGCGGGGCGCTCAAGGAGGGGTTGCGGCACGCTTTTCCGACCGAAGAGCAAATGGTTCTGGCAGAGGCGCTCAAGGTGCTCAAAGGGCTCGGCGCCTCGCGCCAATCTCGCCCTGAAGCCGGCCTCGTTTCCGACCTGGTCCAACTTTTAGAGGACAAGGACTGGTACACGGGGCGCTCCCACTCGCAAAGCGTCGGCGCGCTGGCCCGCAGGGTTGGAGAGGTTCTAAACCACGCTTTTGAGACTGCCATGGACCTGGGCCGCCTTAACATGGCGGGGCTTCTCCACGACATCGGAAAACTGCGCTGCCCATGGTCTCTTTTGAACAAGATCGGGCCCATTACGCCGAGGGAACGAGCCCTTCTGCACCAGCATTCGGAGCACGGCGCGGCCATCTTGAGAACCATCGGCATGGATGACATAGCCGCCATCGTCGAGCAGCACCACGAAACCATGAACGGCTCGGGATATCCAAAAGGCGTCCCCCCCAAACCCATGGGCGCGGTAGTGGCGGTCTGCGACGTATACGAGGCCTCTGTCACGCCTAACCGAAGATATAAGGAACCAAAGGCTCCAGAAGCGATCATCGAGGAATTGAAAACCCTCTCTGGAATCCTCTACTGGCCTCCAGCGGTGGAGGCCCTCGCCCGCCTGTGAGGGCAAGGATGAAGGATAAATAAAGTGACTGGTGACTGGTGACTGGTGACTGGTGACTGGTGGCCGGTCGCGGAGAAATAAGCGTGGCGCGATCTTGCGTCTTTCACTAATCACCAATCACCCAATCACTGATCACTAGTCAATCACGAGCCAAAAGCTATGCTAAAATGAAGCCGGCGCGAAGGAGCGTCTCCTTCCCGCCGGACAAATATGAAGGGGGTTGGAATGTCATTCAGAAAAGCGGTGGCAAACGCAATACCGGGAAGGCTGGTGCGAGTTTTCGCGGCGCCATACGTCGCGGGCGATTCCCTTGAAAAGGGCCTCGCTGCGACCGACAAGCTTTATCAGGAACGACGGTTGATGAGCACGCTGGACGTCCTGGGCGAAGCGGAGAAGACGAAGGACAAGGTCACCAAGGCGGTGGAGGTTTACCACCGGGCGCTCGAGGCGTTGAAGGAACGGCCCTACTCAACGCTCTCCATCAAGCCTGGCCATTTTGGCTACTACGTTGACCCCGATTTTTGCTACGCCAACATTGAAGGGCTCGCGAAGGCGTGCCAGAGCGCGGGGCGTGGCCTCACGATTGACATGGAGGACACCGACCTCACCGACTGGACGCTCGCTACCTACAAGTCGCTAAAGCCAAAGTATCCCGTGCTCGGAACGGTCCTTCAGTCGAGGCTTTACAGGACCGAAAAGGACATTGACATGCTTGACGGGCTTTCGGCCCACATCCGGCTTTGCATCGGCATCTACAACGTCCCGCGCTCTCTCGCCTATACGCGCAAGCGCGACATGAAGGAAAACCTCCTGAAGCTTCTTCGCAAGCTCGTGGAGCGAGGCCACTACGTCTGCGTCGGCACCCACGATACCGACTACATCGCGAAGGCCCGCGCGATCCTCGAGGAGATGAAGGTCCCCAAGGACCGTTGCGAATTTCAGATGCTCCTCGGCGTTCCGCGCGACGCTGTCCAAAAGCAGCTCGTGGATGCCGGTTATACGATGAGGCTCTACGTGCCCTTCGCCGAGGACTGGGACGACGCCATCGCCTATCTTCGACGCCGCATGGTCGAGGGCCCTTCTATAACGGCGCTGGTCCTTAAGAATCTTTTGAAGAGGCATTAAGCTCGTCGGTTGAAGCGGCACGCTGGCCGCGGATGGACGAGAAAAGTATGAAGTATGAAGGCGGAAGCGTGAAGAGTTAGGGGTTAGGAGTTAGGGGTTATGAGTTGTTGTACCGTTATTTTTTTAACTCAAAACTCAAAACTCAAAACTTATAACCCCCTCTTGTTCGCGTCACGTCTCACGCCCTTCAACCTTCATAATTCATACTTCAACCTTGCTCTTCACAGCCTTCTTGAAAGTCATAAGGAGCGCGCATGAAACGATGGACGATCGCACCTGGAAAGGGCATTGAAACTCTTTCGCTGGAAGATGTTATGTCGCCAACGCCCGCCCCGGGCGAGGTGGCCGTGCGAGTCAAGGCCGTGTCGCTCAACTACCGCGACCTGGTGATCGCGAAATCCTTTTACGGAAAAGGCGTCAAACAACCAAGGCTCGTCCCCTGCTCCGACGGGGCCGGCGTGATAACCGCGGTTGGGAAGGGCGTCAGCAAGGTGAAGGTAGGCGATCGCGTGGCTGGGCTTTTCTTCCAGAAGTGGCCGGGCGGGCCGCCCTCTTTAGAAGCCCACCAGTCGGGCCTCGGCGGCGAGCTTGACGGAATGCTCCAAGAGGAAGTCTGCCTTCATGAAGAAGGGGTCACCTCCTTTCCATCTCGCTTCTCTTACGAAGAGGCCGCCTGCCTCCCGTGCGCCGCGCTCACGGCGTGGCACGCCCTATTTGAAAGGCTTCCTTTGAAGCCAGGCCAGACGGTGCTCACGATGGGCAGCGGCGGCGTCTCCGTTTTCGCTCTTCAGCTCGCCAAGGCGATGGGCGCGCGCGTCATCGCCACTTCCAGCAGCAATGAAAAGATGGAAAGGCTTGTAAAAATCGGCGCTGACGCTGTCATAAACTACAAGGAGCGGCCCGACTGGGAGAAGGCGGTCAAAGAAGCCACGGCCGGCCGGGGCGTTGACCACGTCGTGGAAGTCGGCGGCGCGGGAACGCTCGAGCGCTCGGTGGCCTGCGCCGCCGTCGGCGGCCATATCGCCCTCATTGGCGTCCTCGCGGGCCAGGGAAGCCTTTCCAACCCGTTTCTGCTCGTTGTCAAGAATGCCACCGTCAGCGGAATCTACGTCGGCTCCAAAGAGCACTTCGCCCGAATGAATGCTTTCATCGAAGAACATGCGATCAGGCCAATAATTGACCGGGTCTTTTCCTTCGCCGAAGCGCCAGCCGCTTACCGTCATCTGGAAAGCGGGAGCCACTTCGGCAAGGTGGTTGTATCATTGGGATGATAGATGGCTGCTAGTGGGGAGAAGCGTGAATGATGGCAGGCCAGACGTTAGATGCCCAAAGTGAGCGAGGGAGATGGTGAG
>JAEMPZ010000150.1 GCA_022759065.1 Acidobacteriota bacterium
ACAAGCCACAGCCCTCTTTCCTCCGTGACCTTGGCGCTTGGCCCTTGCATCTTTTACCCTTTGTGCCCTTTGTGCCTTTGTGGTGAATGCCTTTTCTTTTCCATCGTTAAAGGTTCTGTGGCGCATTTTCGACCACCGACCAACGACGGACGACGACCGCGCATGTATTCGCGCGTCCGTCTGCCGTCTGCCGTCTGCCGTCTATCGTCTATCGTCTTACGTCTTACTCCTAACACCTGACACCTGACTCCTCACGCCTCCCTTGCCTCCCTTTCCTCCCCGTCCTCCCTGTTAATCTTACCTTGGTGTCTTGGCGCCTTGGTGGTGAATCTCTGTGGCGAGATCCTCTGTCTCAAAACCCCATTTCCGTCGAGTCGTAGGCTTGGGGCTTTTGCTTGTTGCCGGTTTGGCTCTTGAGGTATGCGACGATCTGCCTCGCGACGAGGTCGGTCTCTACGTTGACGAGGCTCCCCTGGCCAAGCGCGCCTAGCGTCGTGTTTTTGAGCGTGTGGGGAATGACGGCCACTTCGATTTCGCCGCCTTTCACCGAGGCGACGGTCAAGCTGACGCCCGAGATCGCGATCGAGCCTTTCGGCGCGACCGCTTCCATCAGTTCGCCCGGCAAACGCACGGCCAGCGTCGCGCCTTCGCCCGTCATCTTGAGGGCGGTCACTTCGGCGACCGCTTCGACGTGGCCCTGCACGAGGTGGCCGCCGATTTTTTCGCCAAGCCGCAGCGCCTGTTCGAGGTTGACCGGGCTGCCTCGCTTGAGCCCTTTGAGCGTCGTCTTCGAGAGCGTCTCGCCGGAAGCGAAGGCCGCGAAGCCTTCATGGACAAGCTCTTCAACGGTGAGGCAGGCGCCCTCGACGCTGATGCTGTCCCCTATCGCCGCCTCGGAAGCAATGCGCGGGCAGCGTATCTCAATGCGCAGCCCTTCGGCCCGCTTCCCGATCGAGCCGACGGCTCCAATTTCTTGGATCATCCCTGCAAACATCGCCCCTCCTACTCGCAAGTTTCGCGATGAAAAGTTTTGCCTCCGGGGGTGATTGTGCCAGACCGCGGTGAACAACCATTTCGGCTAAACGAAGTGCTCATAGGCATTTGGGGGCACCGTCATATTCACATAGCGGGATTGGTGAACTCTTTTCTGATTATCAGGTCTTTGCCGGCCTGCTCGATGGCCGCGCCCTCGAGAGAAAGTTCCTTCCCCTCTTCGCCGATCTTTTCGAGAAGGCCTCGCCCGCTTCCGCCAAGCCGCAAGGCGACGTGGATTGAAAGGCGATCAACGAAGCCGCTGCGGAGGAAAGCTCCCGCCAACGGCCCGACCGCCTCCACATAGAGGCTCAGTATCTGGCGCGTGCGTAGAAGCCCCATTAGGGCGCCAAGGTCAATCCCTCCCTGGCCGTCGGGCGGAAGCTCCAAACATTCGACCATGGGCATCGAAGGAAAAGGCGGCGCGGCGGCGCCTGAAGGCCTGATTATCCAGCACGGGCCGTTTTCAGGGGCTCTTTGGAAGATGCGCCTTTCGGGGACGAGGGTGCCCATTCTATCCAGGATGATCCGGACAAGCCGCTTGTCGAAGCCTTGTAACCTCACCGTGAGCGAAGGGTCATCCTGAAGAACGGTGCCCGCCGAGACGAGGATCGCGTCCGCCTGGGCCCTCTCCTCGTGAACGACTCGGCGAGCCTCCGCGCCGGTGATGTACCTGCCGTGAGCCGCCACGTAGCGCCCGTCGAGCGTCTGCGCCCATTTCAAATGAACGAGCGGGCGCCCTTGGCGGTAAAAATGGTGGTAAGCGGGGTCGAGAGCGGCGGCCTCCTTCTCGAGAAGCCCCAAGTGAACCTCTACTCCGCCCTCTCTAAGTTTTGCAAGCCCGCGCCCTTTGACTGCCGGGTTGGGGTCCTCTATGGCCGCGAAGACGCGCCGTACCCCCGATGCGAGAATTGCTTCGGTGCATGGAGGCGTCCTGCCAAAAGTGCAGCAGGGCTCAAGCGTCACGTAAAGGTCCGAGCCGCTTGAGTCGCCGGCGTCCCGCATGGCCTCTATTTCGGCATGTGGATTTCCGGGGCCCTTGTGGAATCCCCTCCCAATGACGCGCCCTTCGCGCACGACGACGGCGCCCACGCAAGGGTTCGGATGGGTCCGCCCGCGCCCTGGTTCTCCGGCGCAAATCGCGTCGCGCATGAAGTTCGCGTGAAGACGCTCGTCGCTCATTCGCCCAGAAGCCCTTGCGCGTAATCATCCGGATCAAAGGGGATTAGGTCGCTTACTCCCTCCCCCACGCCGGCGTAGCGAATTGGAACCTTCAGCGTGGAGGCGACTGAAAGCGCTATGCCCCCCTTGGCCGACCCGTCAAGCTTGGTCAGGATAACGTCGCTCACAGGCACGAAGGAAACGAACTTTTGCGCCTGGCTCAGGCCGTTCTGCCCGGTCGTCGCGTCGAGCACGAGCGTCACCTGGTGCGGCGCGCCCAAAAGCGCCTTTCCCGCGACCCTGTATATCTTTGAAAGCTCCTCCATCAGGTTGTGCTTGACGTGAAGCCTGCCGGCGGTATCAATGATTGCGAAGTCCAGCTTGCGCGCGACCGCCGCCTGAACGGCGTCGTAAGCCACCGCCGCCGGGTCCGCGCCTTCCTGTTGCCTGACGAGCGTGACCCCAGCCCTCCGCGCCCATATTTCCAATTGGTCACACGCCGCCGCGCGAAAAGTGTCGGCCGCGGCCAGCAGTCCCGTTTGCCCCTCGGCGGTCCGCTTCGCCGCCAGCTTTCCGATGGTCGTGGTCTTGCCGACTCCGTTGACACCGACCACCAGCGCGACCCACGGCTTCGGCGGGGGCCCTTCGGGCGCGGGCGGCGGCGGCCAAAGGCGCCCAATGCGCTCGCGCAGGACATCCCTGAGCGCCGCGCCGCTCTTTCGCGCCTCCGCGGGAAGCTGGTCAAGCAGTTGCCGCGTCGTTTCGACTCCCACGTCCGCGGCGATGAGAGCTTCTTCGAGAGCCTCGATCTCTTCCGCCGTGGCGGGCCCGCTGCTTTCAAACAGCCCGCGCAGCCGCGATGACAGCGCCTGCCTGGTTTTCTTCAGGCCATCTCTAAGCCTTCCTATCATCAGGGGCTCCCAAGCTTGGCCAGTATTTCCTTGGCCTTCTGTCCGGCGCTGCTCTCGGGCGAAATTCTCAAGACCTGCATCAGCGCCTGGCGGCTCTCCGGGTAGAGCTTCTCGTGAAAGAGCGCCTCGCCGTAGTTGCAGTAAAGCTCGGCGCCGTCGGTCTGTAGCGCGGGGTAGTCGTTCTGGATGAGGTCGAGGGCCCGTTTGTACAAAAGCGCCGCCTGGCCCCAATCCTCCTTGTGGGCCGAGATCAGGCCGAGTTTTCCATAGGCGCGGTAGTAGCCCGGATTCTCCTCGACGACCTTTTGAAAGACCGCCTCGGCGTCAAGCCACTTCTGCTGCCGCAAATAGATGATGCCCATGTTGTAGTAGGACTCGTACCTGCTCACGATGCCTGGGGCGTTGACCACCTCCCTGAACTGCGCCAGGGCCTTCTCATCCTGCCCCAGCTGCATGTAGGTCGCGCCTAGCGCGTTTTGAACGGCAAGCTTGTTGTCGGAAGTGCCCGGCCCCTGTTGAAGGCTTCGTTCGAGCCACACCAGAGCCTCGTCGTACCTTTTGTCGCCCAGAAGGAAGAGCCCTTTCGTGTAGCTGTATTTTGAATCTGGCTGCAAGATGATGGCCAGGTCAATGTAGTGGTGGGCCGCCGGCATTTCGCCCTTCCCGGCGTACTCCAACGCCAGGTTGTAGGCCACCTCGCTGTTTTTTATGTTCTCGTCGCCAGCCGCGGGCTTGAAATCCGAGGGCGCCCCTTTCATCTGGGCGGCTTGCGCCCTTTTGTTGCCTTTGTCAACGGCGCCGCCGTTTTCAGGTTTTTTCTGGCCAGCGCACGACACGAGCAGCAAGGCCGCGCTCAACACCGCGGCAACCGAAGTGGTTTTCATCCTTTCACCTCATAGGCGGTAATGGGTTTGGTGATGCCTTTCACTTTGACTTTGCCGAGCTTCTCGAACTGGAACTGATCCTTGCACGCTTGGTACGTGGCCTCTCCAACGGCTATCTGGCCGGGAGCGGCCACCTCGGACTGAAACCGCGACGCGAGATTCACGGTGTTGCCGAGCACCGAATACTCCATGCGGCGCACGCTTCCTATGTCCCCGGCGACCACGTGGCCGGAATTGATCCCTATCCTGAAATTGAGCGGAGGCCTGCCGGGAAGCGTCCCTTCGTTGAACTCCCTGAGCGCCTCGCGCATTCCGAGGGCGCAGGCGACCGCCCTCGCCGCGTGGTCATCCGCCTCTATCGGCGCCCCGAAAACGGCCATTATGGCGTCGCCTATGAACTTGTCCAGCGTGCCGTCGTGCTTGAATATGACGTCAGCCATTCGCGAGAAGTAGTCATTGAGCAGAAGAGCGACCTCGCGAGGGGCCATGTCCTCCGAAAGCGTGCTGAAGCCGACTATGTCGGCGAAGAGCACCGAGACGTTCATCTCGCGCACTTCAAGGCTGAAAGCGCCGGAGCTTTCGCCGGACGAAAGAATCTGCGCCACGACGGCCGGGGAGTGATAGCGCTCCAGCCGAAGCTTGGCCACGCGCTCTTCCTGAAGCTTGTCCCGCAGTTCAGCCTGCCTTATCGCGACGGCGCCAAACCCCGCGAGCGCGGAGAGAAGGTCGAGGTCGAAATCGCCGTAGGCTTTCACTTTGAGCGGCGTGTCCACGTATATCAGCCCCAGGACTTTCTCCTCGAGCTTCAACGGCACGCAGAGCGCGGATCGAATTCCGAGCATCCTTATTGACATGCCCGCCTGGAACCGCTCGTCCATTTGAGCGTCTTGCGTGAGGATCGCGACGCCTTCGCAGAGAGCCTTGCGCGCTATCGTCTGGCTGATTTGGATGGTTTCTGAGCTTGAATCTCCCTGCCGGACGACTTTTGGCTCAAGCTCCCCCGAGCGCTGGCCGGCGAGCAGCAACACCCCGCGCTGGGCCTGGACGTGCTCCATCACCACGTCCATGATCTTCTCAAGGACTTCGTCAAGGTCCTTGGCCGAAATCAGGGTGCGAGACATGTCGGCGAGAACGGCGAGGATTTTGCTGTTTCTGGCCAGGCGGCCAAGCTGCTCATCGTCCTGGCCTGGAGTGGCCTGGGCGAGCCGCGCCGCTTCCAACTCTCCGCGGATATCATCTACCGAGCGGATGATGGTTCCGGAAGGGACCGGGATTTCGGTTTGCGATGGGGCGATGCGGACCCGCTCGCTTAGTTCCTCCTCGAACTTAAGCTCGAAAAGGCCCAGGGTAATGATGTCTCCCGGATTGAGAACGCGCTGCTTGACGCGGGTTCCGTTGACCGAGACGCCGTTACGCGATCCAAGATCCCGGACCATCCATCCGTCCTGCTCGCGAACGAACTCCGCGTGCCTCCTTGACACCGTGTGATCATCAAGAACAAGGTCATTGCCTTCCTGCCGGCCAACGGTTGCACGCTCGCGGTCGAGCGTCAGAAACTTGTTTTCGCCCTGGATGGCATAAGCGAGCCGGAACATGGGCATCTCCCCTGTTTTAGTATACCACCAC
>JAEMPZ010000033.1 GCA_022759065.1 Acidobacteriota bacterium
TTGGGGGCCGATGCGCCCGTTTGACCCTTAAAACGGTGTGGGCTATACTCCTTTCTCGAAAAGGCGTGGCGCCTTTGCCCGGCCTTCAAAATGGGGGGCAAGAGCGCCCATGGAACGGTTGGCGTTAATAACAGTTAGGAGGCTAAGTTGGCTACGTTCAAGAACGTTGTTCCACCGAAAGACGGCGCCCCGATCACTATGAAGAACGGGGTTTTGAACGTTCCAGACAACCCGATTCTTCCATTCATTGAAGGCGACGGCACGGGCCCGGACATCTGGCGCGCCGCGCGGCGAGTCCTCGACGCCGCCGTCGCCAAGGCTTACGGCGGGAAGAAAAAGATTGCCTGGATGGAGGTGTACGCCGGAGAAAAGGCCTTCCACAAGTTTGGCGAGTGGCTGCCGGATGACACGATCGAGGCTTTCAAAACTTACCTCGTCGGCATCAAAGGGCCTTTGACGACGCCGATAGGCGGCGGCATTCGCTCGCTCAACGTGGCTCTGAGGCAGACGCTGGACCTTTACGTCTGCCTGAGGCCGGTCAAATATTTCACCGGCGTGCCAAGCCCCGTGAAGCACCCTGAAAAGGTTGACATGGTGATCTTCCGTGAAAACACCGAGGACATCTACGCCGGTATCGAATGGAAGGCATACAGCCCCGAGGTCAAGAAGGTCCTGGACTTCCTCATCAAGGAAATGGGCGTAAAGAAGATCCGTTTCCCCGAATCTTCAGGCATTGGGATAAAGCCCGTTTCAGAAGAAGGCAGCAAGCGCCTTTGCCGCGCCGCGATCCAGTACGCCCTGACGCACAAGCGCAAGAGCGTGAATTTCACCCACAAGGGCAACATCATGAAGTTCACCGAGGGGGCTTTCAAGGACTGGGGCTACCAGGTTGCCGCGACCGAATTCCGCAACGAAACCGTCACGCAGCGCGAGTCCTGGATTCTCGGAAACAAGGAGCACGACCCGTCGCTCAGCAACGAGGATAACGCCAAGCTGATCGAGCCCGGCTTTGACATGTTCGCTCCCGACAAAAAGGCGGAGATCGTCAAGGAGGTTGAGGCGACCCTCAAGCTCTGGCCGACCCACGGCGACGGCAAGTGGAAGCAGAAGCTTCTGATAAAGGACACGATCGCCGACATCACCCTTCAGCAGACCATCACGCGCGCGGATGAGTTCGACGTCATCGCGACGCTCAACCTGAACGGCGATTATCTTTCCGACGCGCTCGCGGCACAGGTCGGCGGCATCGGGATAGCGCCCGGCGGAAACATCAATTACGTCACTGGCCACGCCATTTTTGAGGCCACCCATGGCACCGCGCCCAAGTACGCCAACCTTGACAAGGTGAACCCGGGCTCCGAGATACTGTCCGGGGAAATGATGTTCCGCTTCTTGGGATGGAACGAAGCCGCCGACTTGATAATACAGGGAATCGAGCGGTCAATCGCGGCCCACACCGTAACCTATGACTTCGCGCGCCTGATGAAGGCCGAAGGGGTCAAGGACGTAAAGGAAGTCAAGTGCTCCGAATTTGGCGACGTGATCATTCGCAACATGGCCTGATCCTTGCCGCGGCCGGGGTGGTGGCGCTTCTAATGGCCTCCGCCCCGGCTTTGGCTTATGGGCCGGGCGTGCTGGCAAAAATGACCTCCTCGACCCTGAAGCTTGCCCCGGCTTCCCTGCGAGGCGTTCTCACCTCATACAGGAAGTACGTTGACCAGGGCGTCAGGGACACGATAGACAAGGAGGGCCGGCAGCCCGGGCCGGTTCTTGTAAGCGCCATTCAAGAAGAGATCACCCAGATGAGCGAGCTGCCGAAACGGCAGGCGCCTTTTGAAGAAGTCGCGTACCGCTTCGGGCGCGTCGCCGCCCTCGCGTTTCTCTTGAACGACCCACTGAGAGATTCAAGCGATCCGAAGATTATCGCGGTGCGGGAAGACTACGCCGGGTACATGGAGCGCAAGCTCCCAAAAATGCCCGTGGCTTTTGACGGTTACGACAGCCCCCCGATGCAAGGAGACGCCGGCTCGTATTTCCAGCAGCGCTTCAAGGGCCAGGAGCGCTACCGAGAGGCGCTGCTTTTCTGCTATTACCCCCCCTCTGGCAAAGCCGTCTCCTCGGAGACGTTTGATGACAGATCCAACGCGTTTGCCGTCGTGCAGGCCATAGCCTCGCACGCCGTCTCGGACGCGGCCAAGATGTGGTTCTACATCTGGAAGGCGATGGACGGTGATATTTCCGCGACGCCTTTTTACCAAGCGGTCAAGGACAAACAGTGAAACTTCGGCGCGCCGCGCGCCAGGCTAATACTTAGGAGATTATTGATGAGCAACGTCAGCATACGCCGCGCTCTCGTGTCGGTGTCCCGCAAGGAGGGCCTTCTGCCATTCGTCCAGTTCCTCGCCTCCAAGGGCGTGGAAATTCTCTCGACCGGGGGCACGGCCAAAGTCCTGCGCGAGGGAGGCTTGGCGGTCAAGGACGTCAGCGAGTACACCGGTTCGCCCGAGGTCATGGACGGAAGGGTCAAGACGCTGCATCCCAGAGTCCACGGCGGCATTCTGGCGAAGCGCAACCCTGAACACCTGAAGGACCTTGAAAGGCTCGGAGGTGGCGCGATTGACCTCGTTCTGGTCAACTTCTATCCTTTCGAGCAGGTGAGCGGGAAACCTGGCGCCACGGTGGACGAGGTGGTCGAGAACATTGACATCGGCGGCCCCTCGATGGTGCGGTCCGCGGCCAAGAACTTTGAATCGGTCGTGGTGTTGGTTGATCCAAAAGACTATGACGCTGTCCGCGCCGAAATCGAAAAAGAGGGCGGCGTGAGCCTTCCCACGAGGCTTCGGCTCGCGGCAAAGGCATTCGAGAGGACAAGCGCTTACGACGGCGCGATCGCCCGTTACTTGAGCCAGGTGAGAGCGGCCGATGGCAAGCTTCTGAAGGGCGAAGAGACATTCCCCGGCTTTCTGCCGCTCTTCTTTAGAAAGGCGCAGGACCTCAGGTACGGGGAAAACCCGCAGCAGGAGGCCGCTTTTTACCGCGAAAGCGACAGGTTCCTTGGCGGGTTAGTCCAGCACCAGGGCAAGGAGCTCTCGTTCAACAACCTGATTGACCTCCAAGGGGCATGGGCCCTCATTTGCGACCTTCCCAAGCCGTCGTGCGCCATCATCAAGCACACCAATCCCTGCGGGGCGGCTCGCGGAAAGGACGCGGCCTCCGCCTTCAAACGGGCCAGGGAGACGGACCCCACTTCGGCATTCGGAGGCATCGTCGCTTTTAACACGACATGCACCGGCGAAGCGGCCACCGCGCTTTCCGACCTCTTTTTGGAAATCGTCGTCGCTCCCGACTTCGACCCCAAGGCCCTTGAGATCTTAAGCCGCAAGAAAAACCTGCGCGTGGTGACGCTCAAAGACCAGGATCCTTTCCCCGGCTGGGACTACAAGCGGGTCGCCGGTGGTTTGCTCGTCCAGACGCCGGATCTTTTCTCCCACGAGGAGGAGAGAAGGGTGGTCACGAAGCGCAAGCCAACAAAAGAAGAGATGGACGCGATGGAGCTCGCGTGGCGCGTTTGCAAACACGTCAAGAGCAACGCCATCGTCTTCGGCGACAGCGACGGCACGGTGGGGGTGGGCGCGGGGCAGATGAGCCGCGTGGACTCCTCCAAGCTCGCGCGAATGAAGGCCTACAGGGACACCAAAGGCTGCGTGGCCGCCTCCGACGCCTTCTTTCCCTTTCCAGACGGCGTTGAGGAAATGGCCGCGGCAGGCATCACCGCTGTGATTCAACCGGGTGGCAGCATCCGCGACCCCGAGGTGATCGAAGCCGCCAACCGCCTTGGAATGGCGATGGTGCTAACGGGGACAAGGCATTTCCGCCACGGGTGAGGATTCACCACAAAGGCACCAAGACACCAAAATAGGGAACCTATAAGGTTTGAGAGCAAGAAAGTTGGAAGGAGAAACCTGATGCGAACAATCAATGGACGGCTGGCTTGGCTTGCTGGGATGTCTTTTCTGATGGCGCCGCTGGCGTTCATGGTGGCGCAGACCGTCGTGCCGCCAAGCCGCCTGGAGGTGCTGCTTTCGAAAATGCAGGCTTCCCAGCAGGGTACCCAGACGCTTCGCGTCAGTTTCACCCAGACAAACGAATTCAAGATGCTTAAGAAGCCGCAGGTCTTGAAGGGAGACCTCGTCCTTCAGAAGCCAGCGACGGCGCTATACCGCTACACGTCGCCGCGAAAGCTTTATTTCAGGGTCATGGACGGCGACCTACTGATGTTCGACCCGGCGAAAAAGCAGGCTTATCTGCAGGACATATCCCGCCACCAGGCCAAGATAGAGCGCTACCTTGGGCTAAGCCAGCCGGTGAACGAGCTCCGAAAGAACTTTGATGTCGCGTGGCAGGGGGAGGAAAACGGGGTCGTGACGCTCTATCTCACGCCCCTCAAGCACAAGATCAAAAAGAAGGTCGCCAGCATGACTTTCAAAGTCCAGGAAAAGGACGGCCTGATTCGCGAGTTTGAAGTCGAAGAAACAGAGGGCGACAAGATTCGCTTCGCTTTTTCCAACTGGGAGCTGAACCCAAAGCTGGGTGACGACGATTTCACCGTTCCCATGCCCACCGGCGTGAAAATAGAACGCAAGATGATGAACTTCCGGGAGCCGTTCGAGGAGTAGGCGCGCTTCTCATCGCAGCGTCTTGACCATGTGAAGCGACGACCATTCTCCTTTGGAGACCCTTGTTATCAGCGGCTTCTTGGGAAACAGGCGGCGGTCTATTTCAATGTCGGAGAGGCCCTCTTTGCGAAGGGCCTCCACCCGATCCCTGAGTTCGAGAAGGTAATCGCGCTTCTTCTGAAACAGTGCGGGGCCATCCTGGAGCGGGCCCTCGTGCGCGTCCAAAATGAGGCGGAACGGGAGGCGCAAGATATCTTCGATGGAGCTTATGGTAACGGAAAGGTCCTCGTCCCTGAAAATCAGCCGGGGCTTGGCCGTTAGAAAGAAATCGCCGGTAAAGAGCCAGCCCTCCTTCTCTTCCAGGAAGGCCACGTCGCCGGCGGTGTGTCCGGGGACCGGCACGACGCGAAGGGCGTGGCGCTCCGTATTCACGATCCCTGGAAGTGGCGCTGCCTCAAAAGCGGGACGGCGCCCCCATATTAGGCGCCTGTACAACGGAAGCCTCGGCTCAACGCGGGCCTCTTTAATGGCGGATTCAGGGGCGAGGATCTGAACGCCCCGCTTTGCGAGCTCGCCCGCGTTGCCGCAGTGGTCTTCGTGAAGGTGCGTCAGAAGGACCTTCTTCGGCAGGCGCTTATCGAAAAACCGCCAGAAGGGGCGCCGCAGGCTCCACGACGCCGCGTCAATAAGAACCTCGTCCACGCCGTATACGTAGACCTTGAGGCCGTAAGTTAAAAGCCGCGCCTCGCCCCACCAGATTGTCACCCCCTCGAATTCACCGCAACCCCATTTGGCGCCCACTGTTCCTCCAAGGAGAAAAAACGAAATTGCTTGAAACTGCCCGCCGCCGTGCCACGTCCCAAAAGCGCGCCGGCCGCGGCCACGGCCTGTTATTATACAGGCTCCGGCGTAAGAAAGTGGC
>JAEMPZ010000258.1 GCA_022759065.1 Acidobacteriota bacterium
TCAAGGTAGCGCCCCTTTGCGTCGGGGAGCCCAGCGTTCGGCACTACCGATACGAAGGCGGAGGTAAGCGCCGCGAGGGCTCGCAGGTCCTCGGCCATGGCCTTTGGGCCCGTGGCGCAGTTGAGCCCAATCCACAAAGGGTTCCATGGAGCCGCGGTCACGGCAAGGGCCTCTATCGTCTGGCCGCCAAGCGTCGTCCCTGACGGCTGCATCGTCGCCGATACGGCCACGGGCAAGGAAGGCGCGGCTTCGCGGCACGCGATGAGCGCCGCCTTCATGTTGAGGGCATCTTGGATCGTCTCTATCAAGAAAACGTCGGCGCCGCCTTCGGCCAGCCCTTCCGCCTGCACGGCGTAGGCGCGAACCATTTCGTCAAAGGTGATTCCTCCCGTCAGCGTCAACGACTTTGTGGTAGGCCCCATCGAGCCGGCGACAAACCGGGGGCGAGAGGGATCGTTGGCTTCCGCTTCGGCGCAGGCTTGGCGCGCGAGCGCCGCGGCTTGCCGGTTGATCTCCTTCGCCCGCTCTTGCAGGCCGTATTCGCCAAGGACAACCGGCGTCCCGCCGAACGTGTCGGTCTCTACGATGTCGGCGCCAGCGCCAAGATATAGCCGGTGAAGCGCGAGGACGGCCTCCGGCTTGTGAAGCACGAGCGCTTCGTGACAACCAATGAGCGCCTCGCCTCCGTAGTCGGAAGCCTGAAGCCTCATCGAGGCCAGCGCTGTACCCGTCGCCCCGTCCAAAAGGAGGATGCGCTCTTTAAGCAGCGATTCGAGAAGCCCGCTTCGCCCGCCCATGAACGAAGTGTACCCCACGGCGCCAGCCTCGGCAATCGCCGGATGTCCAAAAACACGGCGGAGGCGCGGAGACGCAGTGGCGGTGATGAAGCAAATGGCTTATTCTTCCTTCGTGCCCTCTGTGCATCTGTGGTGATACTGTCTTCTTCTTGGCTTCACACCTTACCCTGGTGCTTGATGGTTTCGCCTTCGGCCATGAAGACTACGTCCTCGGCGAGGTTTGTGCAAAGGTCGGCGACGCGCTCAAGCTCTTTCGCGGCGAGCACGATGCTGATGGCCATCTCCATGTCGGCGCACTGGACGCTCTCCGGTTTGAGCATCTCCTCTATGGTTTCGCGAAGAAGGTCGTCCGCTTCGTCGTCCCGCGAGATCACGTTCTTCGCCAGCGCGGTGTCGCGGGCGACGAAAGCCGTGAGCGCGTCGGAAAGCATCCCGAGCGAGAGGTGGCCCATTCTTTCTATGCGGCTCTTATAGGCCTGAGGCGGCGGAGCAGCGAGGCTCTCGGCGCGCTCGCCGACGTTGATGGCGTGGTCTCCTATCCGCTCCAGGTCGTTGTTGATCTTCAGCGCCATGAAGACGGTCCTCAGGTCGTCGGCCTCGGGCTGGTAAAGCGCCAGTATGCGAAGGCACTTGGCGTCATGAATGTTTTCCATCCGGTTAATGCGCTTGTCCTTCTCTCTAAGCTTCAAGGCCGCGCCCGGCTCCGGGTTTGAAAAGGCCTGTATGGCCATGTTCAGCATGACGCCGACCTCGTCGGCCATCGCCACCAGCGACTCCATCAGGTTGCGGATCTCCTCGCGTTCTTTGCCCATTTTTACTCCTTCGCCGCTCAGCCAAACCGGCCGGTAAGATAGTCCCTCGTCCTCGGTTCGCGGGGCTTCGTGAATATCTGTTCGGTCTCGCCGAACTCCACAAGCTCTCCCATGTACATGAAGGCGGTGTAGCCAGAAACCCGAGCCGCCTGCTGCATGTTGTGGGTGACGATGACGATTGTGTAGCGCTCCTTGAGTTGGTCAACCAGCTCCTCGATGCGGGCGGTGGCTATCGGGTCCAAGGCCGAAGCGGGCTCGTCCATAAGGACGACCTCGGGCTCGACGGCTATGGCCCTGGCGATGCAGAGCCTTTGCTGCTGGCCGCCGGAGAGGCTCATGCCCGAATGGTTGAGCTTGTCCTTCACCTCTTCCCAGAGCGCCGCGCGCCTCAGGGCTATCTCGACGCGCTCCCTCAGCACCGACTTTGGCAGCTTCTCGTAGAGCCTTATGCCGAATGCGATGTTGTCGTAGATGGACATGGGGAAGGGCGTGGGCTTCTGAAACACCATCCCGACGCGCGCCCTGAGCGAGGTCACGTCCATGTCGGGACTCAGGATGTTGATCCCGTCCAGGAGGACTTCTCCCTCGGCGCGGTGGCCGCGGTAAAGATCGAACATCCGGTTGAAGGTCCTCAAGAGGGTCGTCTTGCCGCACCCGGACGGGCCGATGATTGATGTCACCTC
Source organism: Acidobacteriota bacterium (assembly GCA_022759065.1). Taxonomy (GTDB): domain Bacteria; phylum Acidobacteriota; class UBA4820; order UBA4820; family DSQY01; genus JAEMPZ01. The sequence continues at coordinate 2,293 of JAEMPZ010000258.1, forward strand.
GTTCGCGTAGACGGGGAGCGAGACGTTTTTCAGCGCGTGCTGGGCGCCGTAGTAAAAGTTGAGCCCCTTTACGTCTATGCGGACGAGGAGCCCGTTTGGCGGCGACACGGCGCGGGCCGCGGCGCTCTCGGCCATCGAGGCGGCCGCGATGTTTTCGGCGTTCATATTCTGATCCTCCCAACGACCATTCTAGCCAGAATCGTGGCGACGAGGACGCCCATCGTGATTAGCAGCGCGGCGCCCCACGCGAGGCTCCTCCAGTCGTCGTACGGCGACATGGCGTAGTTAAACAGCGTGACGTTCAGGGTGGCGACCGGCTTCGTTATGCTCGGGCTCCAGAAGGGCGAGTTGAGCGCGGTGAACAGCAGCGGCGCCGTCTCCCCGCTCACGCGCGCTACGGCAAGCAGGATGCCCGTGGTCATTCCAGCAAGCGCCCGCCTGTAGCATACCTGCACGACCACGCGCCAGTAAGGCGCCCCAAGCGCGAGCGCCGCTTCTCTCAGCGAATCGGGCACCAGAAGAAGAATCTCCTCCGTCGTTCGGACGACGACCGGCACCATGATTATGGCGAGGGCTATGGCTCCGGCAAGGCCCGAAAAGCCGTGCATCGGCATTACGACAATGCTGTAGACGAAAACTCCGACCACGATGCTGGGCGCGCTTACCAGGAGGTCCGCGACGAACCTCACCGCCTTGGCCAAAGCGCTCTTGCGCCCGAATTCGGCGAGGTAGGTTCCGGCCATGACGCCAGCGGGAACGCCTATCGCGGTCGCCAGGGCTGTGATCATGAGCGTCCCCAGGATCGCGTTGGCGAGCCCGCCTCCCGGAGTCCCGGGCGGCGCCGGAAGCTTGGTGAAAAAGTCCCAATTGATGGCAGGCACGCCCTTGCGCAGGAGCACCGCCAATATCCAGAAAAGCCAGACAAGCCCGAACAGCGCGCTCAAAAAAGCCGCCACGTACATCAGCGCGTTGTAGATGCGGCGCCTGATATAAAGCCACTTCGATCGCGCCATTTTCACTTCCCCGTTATCCTTGCCTCAATTCGCCACAAGAGGAACTTGGCGGAGGCGAGAATGACCGTCGTGATCAAGAAGAGAACGAAGCCCATCTCGATGAGGCTCGACACGTGCAGGTCGCTCACCGCTTCGGAAAATTCGTTGGCCAGCGTAGAGGCTATCGTGCAGCCTGGAGCAAGAATCGAAGCCGATATCTGGTGGGTGTTCCCGATGACAAAGGTGACAGCCATCGTTTCGCCAAGGGCTCGGCCGAGCCCCAGAAATATCGCGCCTATAATGCCGGTGCGCGTCTGCGGAATGACGACGCTTCGGACCATTTCCCACGTCGTCGCGCCGACGCCGTAAGCCGACTCCTTCGACATGGCCGGCACGAGAGTGAAAAGGTCCCTCATTACCGAGGCTATGAACGGAAGGATCATCACGGCAAGGATGAGCGACGCCGGCAGCATGCCGATTCCCATCGGCGGCCCCTCGAAGAGCGGCGTTCCGCCGCCCAGTTTCTTGAGCACCGGTTCAACGTGCTTGGCCAGAAACGGCGCGAAGACGAAAAGCCCCCACATGCCGTAAATGATGGACGGGATGGCGGCAAGCATCTCGATTGCAAGGCCAACGGGGCGCGCGAGCCCGGCTGGAGCCATCTCCGTGAGGAAGATGGCTATCCCCAGAGCCACCGGCGTGGCGATGGCTATGGCTATGAGAGAAGAGACCACGGTGCCGTAAATCGCCGGAAGGGCGCCGAAGAGGCCGCGGACCGGGTCCCAATCGCGCGACCAGAGAAATCCCAAGCCGAAAGTCCTGACCGATAAATAACCTTTGTCGTAAAGGACAGCCGCCATCGCGGCGACGAGCGCCAGCACCAGACACGCAAAGGCCGCTGTCGTGACGCGGAATGCCGCATCGCCCCAGCGGGGCTGCCCGCGCTTTATCGCCTGGCGCGCCACGGGCGGGACAACGTTGCCGCCGTCCCGCCCGCCCGAACCATTCTCAGGATGTCCCGAATGTCCGGCCATGTTCATTCCGCATCCTCAACTAATGAAGCTACTGCCAAACCGGCTTGCCGCCCGCAAGGACTTTGCCGGCCCATAGCTTCTCCACGGTGGAGTATACCTTCTCCGGTATCGGGATGTAATCGAGGGAGGCGGCGAGTTCCTGTCCGTTTCGGTAGCACCAGTCGAAGAACTTGAGCATGGCCTTTGCTTTGGCCGCATCCCCCTGCTGCTTATAGATGAGGATGAAGGAAGCCCCGGTGATCGGCCACGACTCCTTGCCCGGCTGGTCGGTGAGTATGGCGCCGAAGTGGTCGGCCTTCTGCCAGTCCGCGTTCGCCGCCGCGGCCTGGAAAGCCTGCGCCGTCGCCGCCACGAATGCGCCGTCGCGGTTTTGAAGCAGCGCGGTGGACATCTTGTTCTGGAGGGCGTAGGCGTACTCGACGTAGCCTATGGAGCCCTCCACCTGCCTGACGTAAGAAGCCACGCCCTCGTTGCCCTTGCCGCCCAGGCCCACGGGCCAGTCAACGGCGGTGCCGAACCCCACCTTGTTCTTCCAGTGGGCGCTCACCTTTGAGAGGTAGTTTGTGAAGATGAAGCTGGTGCCGCTACCGTCACTGCGGTGCACCACGGTGATTTCCTTGGCCGGAAGCTTTAGCCCCGGGTTGAGCTTGGCAATGGCCGGGTCGTTCCAGTTCTTGATTTCGCCAAGGTAGATGCGCGCAAAGGCCTCGCCGTCAAGCTTGAGGACGTTTGTCTCGATGCCCGGCAGGTTGAAGACCGGCACAACGCCGCCCATGATCATTGGAAACTGGATCAACCCCTTGGAGTCGAGGTCCTCGCCCTTCAATGGGGCGTCTGACGCGCCGAAGTCAACGGTCTTGTTGCTGATCTGCTGGATGCCGCCGCCGGAACCGATTGATTGGTAATTGAGCCCCACTCCTGAAACCTTCTGGTATTCGTAGGCCCATTTCGAGTAGATCGGGTAGGGGAACGTCGCCCCCGCCCCCGTGAGGCTCTTCACTTCCTGGCCCCAACCCGCCGCCGTCGTGGCGATGGCCAGCGCTATGACTCCGATCTTGGATAGTCGCATTTTGGATTCTCCTTTCCATGTAGAGGGGCGCCTCCCCTCTACCGGAATCGTACCCCGCCACGATTGCCCTTCCGTGACGGAAATGTTGCGAAAGCGAAATAAAGACAATTCACCACTAAGACGCGGAGAAAGAATACTCACCACGAAGGCGCCAAGGCACTAAGGGCCGATGATAGATGAGAGATGAGGGATGAAGGCAAAGATTG
>JAEMPZ010000169.1 GCA_022759065.1 Acidobacteriota bacterium
CTCACGCCTGGCGGTCGAGCTCTTCGCTTACCCTTTGCCAAGCAAGCCTTATGTCGTTTGCCGCGCCGCACTCCAGCTCAATGACGCCGTGACCCTGAATCTGAGCCTTCGTCACGGCGCTATCGTAGCGAATCCGCCCGGCGATCAAGGCGCCGGAGAGCCGCGATTTTTCTTCTATCCGCGCGGCCATTTCGCCGTTCAAGTCCCATTTATTGACGCAAACCATCGCCTTTATCTCGAAGTGCCGCGCTAAGGCAAGAACCCGTTCCAGGTCGTGTTCCCCCGATACGGTTGGTTCGGTCACCACCAGCACCATGGAGGCGCCGGTCACGGAAGCGGTGACGGGACAACCGATTCCGGGGGGGCCGTCAACCAAAAGGAGCGGCCTGTTCTCCTCCATGGCAATGCGCCTCGCCTGGCGGCGGACGGTTGAAACCAGTTTGCCTGAATTTTCCGCCGCGATTCCGAGGCGAGCGTGAACCATTGGGCCGCAGCGCGTTTGGGAAACCATCCATTCGCCGGACAAACGTTCTGGAAAGTCAATTGCCTTTTCAGGGCAAAAGCGAACGCAGACTCCGCATCCTTCGCATCTTAGCGGCATTATGGCAAAAGCCTTGCCTGCGCCCGTCTCTTCGGAAGAAATGGCGCCAAAGCGGCAAAGTTCCTCGCAGAGGCCGCACCCGCTGCACGCATCTTGCCTGATGAAAGCTTCATGGCCCGCGTAAAACTGTTGCCTGGACAGCACCCGAGGCGCCAGGATCAGGTGAAGGTCGGCGGCGTCAACGTCGCAGTCGGCGATGACGGGGCGGTCCGCGAGCAGGGCAAACGACGCTGCGATGCTAGTTTTTCCGGTTCCGCCTTTGCCGCTGATTATCGTGAGTTCGTTCACGGCCTCTCCTTCGCCAAAGCCAGCAGCTTTTGATACAGGGAGAGGAATATGGCCCTCATCTCTGGAAGGATATCCACCGCCAGCTTTCCCTTGGAATAGGCCTCCGCTATTCTGCGGTCATTTGGAATTTCCGCCAGGAGCGGTATCTTTTCGGCGCGGCAGTAGTCATTGACGCGGTTGTCCCCCATGCCGGCGCGGTTTATGACCACTCCGAAGGGAAGGCCGAGCGCGCGCATCATATCAACGGCAAGCATCAAGTCGTTCAAGCCGAAAGGGGTTGGTTCGGTCACCAGGGCAACGGCGTGCGCTCCTTCAACGGCGGCTACCACCGGGCAGGAGGTGCCTGGCGGCGCGTCAATTAGAACGGTCCCGGTTGTGGCGGCTCGCTCTTTTACCGACCGAATGAGCATGGGGGTAAGCATGGAGCCGACCTTGAGGCGGCCCTGTAAAAGCCTCACCGTGCCACAGTCCAGGGCCTCGACGACGCCAATCTCATGGCTGATTTCTTTTATGGCCTTGCGCGGACAGACAATCGCGCAACCGCCGCAACCGTGGCATATTTCCGGGAAAATGAGCGGTGGCCCACCCATGCAAACGATGGCATGATATTCGCAAAAACGGCCGCATTCGCCGCAATTGTCGCAAAGAGCGCCGTCTACGCTCGGAACCGGGATGGTGACAACATGAGAGGAGCGCAAGGTTCCCTTGAGAAAAAGGTGGTCATTGGGTTCCTCGACGTCGCAATCGAGAAGTTCTACCGCATTGCCGATTGAGCGCGCCATGTTAACGGCCACGGTAGTTTTTCCCGTGCCTCCTTTGCCGGACGCGATGGCAAGAATCATTTGATTTTCGTCAGCTTGCCCTGGCGGTACGCCTCGAGGGCTTCGGCAACCGTAGCGCCGTTGAAACTGTACATTTCGATCCCGCCAGCCGCCAAAACCTCCGCGGCCTTGGGGCCGACATTGCCCGAAATAAGAACCTTTGCGCCAGTCTTGGCCACCGATTGCGCCGCGCTGATGCCCGCGCCATGAGCGGCGCCAAGGCTCTCGCTATTATCAATCACCTCAAAGCTCTTGCTGTCCAGATCATATACCAAAAACCTGGCCGCGCGGCCAAAGCGCGGGTCCATGGGAGCATCGAGAGTTTCGCCGGTGGTCGTGATGACAACTTTGCTCATGGTTCTCCTTTCGTTCGCCAGGTTAGTTGTATGATTCCATTATTTCGCGGCTTTCGGCCATGAGGCCGCCAGCAAGTTCATCCATCTTGGACCGCTTCCAGAATGGGAGCTTTTCGTGAACTACAAGGTATTTTAGCGGTATCGGGTGAGTGCCAATGACGACGGGGATTTTATAGCGCGTCTCTATGAATTTCTTGAAGTCCTCTAGGTAGGGGCATGGCGGATAGCCGACGACAAAGCCCGTGGCAAGATGGATGGCTTCGGCGCCGTTCTTTATCATCTCCTCCGGCACGTATTCGATGTTTCCTCCCGGGCAGCCGCCGCAGGTGGAGTATCCAACGACTTCCACCTGCTCGTCCTTCGCATATCGCGCGAATGCGCCGGCCCTCTCTCGCAATGCCCGGAAACATTTGCCGCCTCCGCATCCGCGGTAGCGGTCGCAGATGATGATACCGATCTTTTTCATTGCTTCGCCTCCTTCACAATGGGCGCCCCTTCAAGGCCTTTGGGGAGCGGGACGCCAAGCAGGCCCAATACCGACGGCGCCATGTCCAGCATGTTCGGCTCTTTCTCGATCGGCCTGTTGCAGAAGAACATGCCTGGGACAAAACTTGGGTCCATGGAACAATGATCGCCGCTCCAGGCTTTGAGGTTGTCCTCCAGGAGCGCTTCCGGGACTCCGCCCAATGAGGTCTGCCACGAGACGCGGTAGCCGGGGGTGTTCGAGACGCGCAGGTCGGCGGTCAAATCGGGATCATAGCCTTTATACATTTCGTCTCTTGTGTAAACTGCCTTCACCGGATTCGAGCCGTCCTTCGGGTCCACGATCCGCGGCAGTTTTTCTTTGAGATCTTTGACAATGGCGTCGTACTCCGCGCCTGGATTCACGATTCCTTCGCGCTCGCGGCCTTTGAGATTGATGTACAGGTTGCCGAGGCCAAGCGCGTAAACCTTCGTCTTGGACCAGTCAACGTTTTTGAAAAGCAGGCGGTTGTCGTCGAAGAGGTCCTGAAGCGTCATGACGCCGGTGTCGGCCTTGAGCGTCATGTATCCGTTGTCCACGAGCCACCGGTTGTAATTGACCGCTCGCCGGAAGGAGGCGAAGCCGTGGTCCGAGAGGACTATGAGCGTGGCGTCCTTCGGCATCTTCTCCATCGCCTCTCCGACGATCTTGTCCATGCGCTCGTAGGCCTTGCGCATCTCTTCCTGGTATTGAGGCGCCTTGGCGGCGTCGTACATGGGGTGTTTCGGGTCCATGTAGCGCCAAAGGACGTGGGCTATCCTGTCGGTGAATTCGTAGTAGAAGACGTACAGATCCCAATCCTTGTCGGCGATCGTGCCGTTCATTATCTTTTCGAAAGCGTCAACGGTCTGGTTCATGTCGGAGAGAAATTGGTCCTCGCCGGCCAGATTGGATGAGATCGTCCATGTGTCAACAGCCCAGCCCATCGTCTTGAAGGGGCCAAAACGCTTCATCAGCTTCTTCGAGTAGTCGCTTGGGTAGCAGATGGGGACATTTTCATCGTCCGGGCTGAAGTGTATCGGCGACATATACAATTGAAGCTGGGGGGAGGACTTTATCAGGTAGAACCTGGCCATGCCTTTAATGTGAATGAGCGGGTTGAAGGCGAAGTCGAGCGTGACCCACGGCGACCACTGGCCTGGCGCGAGCGTGCCCCGCTGGCCCTGAACCTCGTAAGTGCAGGAGTTATCGCCCCAGGAAAGCTTCAGCGGCAGGTCAATCGTCGGCTTGACGCCTTCGTTTTTCAGCCGCTCCTGGCATTTCTCTTTAGCGCGCTGCGCGACCTGCGGATCGGTGGCGCCCACGGAAGTGTCGTCCACCGCGTATTCGTAGAAAGGCTTGTTGAACGGCCCCTGAATCGTGGCCGTGATAGGCTGCGGGTCGTATTCGGACACGGCGACGATGTCAACGGAGAACTCGTTGTCGCCTCCGGTCAGCGCGGGGTCGGTGGTGAAAATGTAGGGAGTTCCCACTCGCCCGCGAATGTCTGGCACGCCAAGGCCCGCGACGAGCCGTCCCTCCGGGTATGGGGCGGCAGGGAACGTGTCGGGCATTCTTATGACGATGCACCTCTTGCCAGCCTCCGCCGCCACCTGCCAGAAGGGCTTGCCTTCAAGGTGGTTGATCGGCCACGGCGTCCGGATGGGCAGATAGATGACGATGAAGACGAAGAGCAGCGAAGCGATGGCGAACCCCACGAGGGTGAGGGCGACATAACTCCAGGCCATAATTGGCTTGCGGCGAAGCTTGAAAATCGCCGCAACCGCGCCAAGCCAGATGGCGAGCAAGAAGGGAGGGAAGACCCACCTGTTCCAGCGCCCCAAGAGGAGGGTTTTGGAACCTTCCTCCATCAAAGCGAAATGGGGCTTGTAGGTCTTCGGGTCGCGAGTCAGAAAGTCAAAGACGTGGTTCCTGCCAGGGTTCAGGCCGGTGATGAAGGCGCCCCACGAAACCGGCGTTTGGGGCGGATTGGTCACCGTCAAGTTGTTGAAGGCGCCTTCCTTCGCAAGCCTTTGAAGGTTTGGCATCCGGCCTTCGGCCATGTACTGCCTGACAAGCCCCGGGTCGGCGCCGTCGAAGCCGATGACGACGACCTTCGGAGAAGTCCCCGCGGCGCGAGTGGCGGGGATTATCCACACGGCCAACGCGCCAGCGGCCGCGAGCGTCACAGCCCCGGCGATCAGCAGCTTTCCAGCCCGTGATTTCAACAGCGAACCAACTTTAGCGGCGATCCTCATCTCGCCTACTTCAAACCTATTATACCAGTAAAGCCAAGGGGCATTTCCTTGCGTCAGTGAACATAAAGCGCTATACTTGTATAGTGACAGGTGTAGCCTTGCCTTTTTGGGGGCAAGGATAGGAACGGAGGAATGAATGCTCGACATCCGGTTGCCACCTAAAATTGAAAAACGCCTCAGCGTCCTGGCAAGGGCCACGGGTCGGACGATGACCTTCTACGCGCGCGAAGCTATTCTTGAGCACCTAGAAGACCTCGAGGATGTTTATTTGGCCGAGAGGCGCCTTGAAGACATTCTAGCCGGGCGGGATCATGCAATACCGCTCGCCGACGTGGAGCGCAGTCTTGGCGTGGAGGATTGAGGTAGCCCCCGGTGCCGCCAAAGAGCTTCGGCGTCTTGCCCCAGCGGAGGCCAGACGAATCACGCTTTTCCTCTCCAGCCGGCTCGCGTCAATGAAAGACCCGAGAAGCATCGGCCAGGCCCTCAAGGGCACGAGGCCTGCGCCTCTTTGGCGTTACCGGGTTGGGGACTACCGGATAATCTGCCACATAGAGGATGAAGTGATGCTCATTTTGGCCTTAAGAGTCGGCCACCGGAAGGAAGTCTATAGGGGGCTTTGACGGCTGGTGATGCTTGGCAAGGCGCGATCTGTGCCCTCATCCATTATCTCTCATCTTCCCTCCGTGTCCTTCGTGCCTTCGTGGCGCATCTTTGTTTCCG
>JAEMPZ010000063.1 GCA_022759065.1 Acidobacteriota bacterium
TCTACCACCAAGGCGCCAGGAGACCAAGAGAAGACTCACAGGGAGGACGGGGAGGTAAGGGAGGAGGAGTTAGGGGTTAGGAGTTAGGCGTCAGGAGTAAGAGGTAAGACGTTAGACGTTAGACGTAAGACGATAGACGTGAGACGTAAGACGGCAGACGGACGACGGTTGACGGACGCGTGCGTTGATGCGCATCTTACGCTCTCTCACTTTCTAACTTTCTCACTCTCTAACTCTCTCACTTATTTTCCCCCATCGCTGTCTCGTCCCGCTTCGTCTAAAAATTCCTTTCGCAATTGAGGGTTTGAAAGGAACTCTCCGGTGAAGGCCCTGGTGGTGGTTACGCTTTGCTGTTTGGCGACGCCGCGCATGGCCATGCAAAGGTGAAAGGCGGTGGCGGTGACGGCGACTCCGCGGGGCTCCAGGAGCTGTTGCAGCGAGCCGGCAATTTGTTTTGTAAGGCGCTCCTGAAGCTGAAGCCGTCTTGCGAATAGGTCCACAAGGCGAGGGATCTTGGATAGCCCCACCACTTTCCCCCCAGGCAAATAGGCGACGCTGACGGTTCCAAAGAATGGCAGCAGGTGGTGCTCGCATAGAGAATAGAATTCAATTTCCTTGACGAGGACCATCTCGCTGTATTCATCCGCGTCAAAAAGCGCGCCGTTCAGCACATCGGCGGGCTCCTTCTCGGAGCCGCTCGTCAGAAAGCGGAGGGACTTCGCGACCCTGTGCGGGGTGCGTATCAGCCCCTCGCGCTCGGGGTCCTCGCCCAACTCAATGAGCATTTCCCTGGCAAGCGATTCGAGGCGCGGGTCCGCCGAAGAGGCCGCATGGCCCAAATGGGGCATTGCCAGAAGGCGGGAGTCCCGCCGCTCATCTATTTTCGGCGATTCGGCCTCATCAGCGGCGGACGGTAACGATGTTGTTTTCGGTTTCAAGAACTCTGATTTCATAAAGCCTCCCCGCCGGGATCAGCGGCTCAAGTATTTTCCAGAATTCGCGGGCCAGCACCTCTGCCGTGGGATTCATGCCCGCGAGAAACGGGACGTCCAAGTTAAGGTTCTTGTGGTCAACGAACGCGATGACGCGCTCCTCCACCAGCTTCTTCAGGTCCTTCACGTTCAAGATCATGCCGGTGTCCGGGTCAACGTCCCCCTCGACGGTCACTTCCAGCGTGTAGTCGTGGCCGTGGCCGTTTGGATTGTAGCAGGAGCCGAAAACCTCGTAATTTCTCGCGTCATCCCATGCAGGGTTCAAAAGGCGGTGGGCGGCGGAAAAGCGCGACTTTGCCGTGAGCATTATCTTCATTGGTCCTCCCCTTGCGCCTGACCTCTGTAGCCATGAGCGCGTCAAAAAATAAACAGCGATCGGGACGCCAAGATTCCCGTGATCTATTTTATACCACTTAGGGCGTTTGACTCCATTTAAGCGCCTGTGTTAGATTGAGCAAGCCGCGATTTGCGGGAACGCGGCGCCATTGGGGCTGCCATCCGCCGTTTTCGGGAACCTTCTTCAGGGTGCCATGACCTTTCAGGGATCGCTAAAAGAACTCCACCTGCCCGACGTCATTCAGCTCGTCTCGGTTTCGGGCAAGACGGGCGCTTTTCACCTCAAAAAAGGCGAGCAGGTGGGGACCATCTGGCTGCAGGCTGGGCGCATCGTCCACGCGGAGGTGGATGACCTGAAAGGGGAAGAGGCGGTCTATCTCCTCGCAACGTGGAGCGATGGGACATTTCATTTCACGCAGGAAGAGGCTTCCCCCGCCCACACCATTACCAAGAACAATACCAATTTGCTGATGGAAGCGGCTCGAAGGCTTGACGAGTGGAAGGTCCTTTCGAAGCGAATCCCGTCTCTTGACCTTGTGCCGAAATTCAAAGTGCCGGAGGGGAAGCAGGGCCAGATCAACCTGAACACGCAGGAATGGCTTGTTTTGAGCAAAATTGACGGGCGCAACTCGCTTAGAGAAATCGCGAAACAGCTTGGCACCGGAACATTTGAAGTGGCCAAGATGCTGTATGGCCTCGTCACGATGGGGCTCGTCACGCTGGAGGAACCGCCGTCTAACGCCGCAAACTCGCCGCAACCAGCGCAAAGCGCCCCGCGGGTGGAGGCGCCCGGCGCGCCGGCGGCCGAGAATCCGCCCGCCGCGAACGACGAAGTCATAAGCGCGCTAATGAATCTTTCCTCGAGGTTGCGCGACGTCGGCCGCGAGGTCATGGGGGAGGCCGGCGCGAGCGGCATTCTCAAAGCCCACAGGCAGGCGCTGGAAGACCTTCGCCACGGAAAAGGCACCGAGGCCATACAGGTCATGTGCCACGAGCTTTTGAGGCACGCGGCCGCGCTTCAGGGGCCCGACTCCCAGCGGCTCCTGGCCGAAAAGTTCCGGGAAGTGCTGGCCAGTTGGAACGCGGAACAAACATGAGGCCGGGAGGAAAACCCTCGTGCTGACCGCGATCCAAAAGTGGCAAAAGGCCCTGTCCGAAGAGATCAAGGCCCGCTTCGGCTTGGAGCTTCCTCCCGATGAAATCCCCTTCACCTTTCCGCCCAAACCGGAGCTCGGCGACGCGGCGACGCCGGTCTGCTTTTCGCTCGCGAGGAAGCTGAAGCGGCCCCCGCAAGTTCTGGCGCAGGAACTGGCGCAAACAACGCTCGATGGCGTGCGAGAGTCTCGCTGCGCCGGTGGCTACCTGAACCTCTTCGTGGATAGGGGCTGGGCTATTGAAAGCCTCCTGGGCGGCCGCTTCGTTCCAAAAGGCTGGCGCGGCAAGACGATCATCGAACACACGAACATAAACCCCAACAAGGCGGCGCACGTGGGGCATCTCCGCAACGCCGTGCTGGGCGATACCCTCGCCAGGTGCCTTCGGTATCTCGGCCGCGAAGTGGAAGTTCAAAACTACATTGACGACACGGGCGTGCAGGTCGCCGACGTGGTGGTCGGTTTTGAAAGGATTCTCGGCTTCGGGCCGGAACAACTCGAAGCGCTCCTCTGCATCTACGAGCGCTTCGCGACGAAGGACTCTCAGGCTCAAGGGCCGATGGATCGCCTTCAGGAGTGGCTCCAGCGGGGCGGGCTTTCAAGCCCCGACGGCGTTTTCGCGATTACCGAGGCTCTGAGGCCCATCCTTGCTGATCCCGAAAAGAGCAACCTGGCGTACGGCTGGCTGGTCTCATCCAAGGGCCGTTTCGACAGTTTCTGCTGGGAGCTGTACGCCAAAGTCGCCCACTGGTACGCCGAGGATGACTCGCGCCTCAAGGCGCGGCATGAGACGCTTCGGGACATAGAGGGAAACGTGGAGCCTACCTCCACGATCGCGGCGCGCGTGGCGGAAGAGATGGTGCGCTGCCACCTGCGCACGATGGAGCGGCTTCACGTCCGCTACGACGTCCTGCCTCACGAGAGCGACATTCTAAAGAGCGGTTTCTGGCAGGCCTGCTTCGATAAACTGAAGGCCGCCGGCGCCGTGCACAGGGTTCCCGACGAATCGGGCGACAAGAACCGCGGCTGCTGGGTAATGGCGCTGTCTGAAGCCGACGGGTTCGAAGGGCTTAGCGACGCCGACAAGGTGATCGTCCGCAGCAGCGGGACGGTCACCTACATTGGCAAGGACATGGCCTACCAACTTTGGAAATTCGGCCTTCTCGGCCGGGATTTCAAGTACAGGCTCTTCCCGAATCCGCTTTACCGGGTGTGGCGCTCTTCCTCCACCGTTGCCGGCGCCGACCCGCCCTCCTTCGGGCATGGAGAAAGCGTCATAAACGTCATTGACGTGCGCCAGTCGTACCTCCAGCGCATCGTGCGGGAGGGGCTGAAGCTCATGGGCTACAAGGCCCAGGCGGAGGCTTCGGTCCACTTCTCCTACGAGATGGTCGCTCTTTCGCGAAAGACGGCGTTGGAGCTGGAGCAGCGCAAGGAGATAACCCTCTGCGAAGAGGACCGGACAAAGCCTTTTGTGGAGATGTCGGGCCGCAAGGGGCTTGGCGTGCAGGCCGACGTTCTTTTGGACCTTCTGGAGGAGCGGGCGCAGGAGGAGGTCTCCGGGCGCGAGCCGGAGCTTCCCAAGGAAGAGGCCGATTCGCGCGCCCGCCTTCTGGCCGCGTCGGCGTTGCGCTACTACATGGCGAAGTACGACAAGAACCAGGTCGTGGCGTTTGACTTTGACCAGGCGCTGGCCTTCGAGGGGGAGACCGGGCCCTATCTTCAGTATGCCTGCGTCCGCGCGGAGAACATCCTCAGAAAAGCGGCGGAAATGGGCATCGCCATGCCCGAGATGTCCGGCTCAGAGGCCGTCGCGAAGGCGCTCGGCCTCATGGAACCGGAAGGCTGGGGGGTGCTGGCGCTCTTCCTGCGCCTGCCGAACATCGTCCAGCAGGCAACCTCATCCCTCGACCTGCACCTCGTCGCGCGCCACCTCTACCAGGCCGCGCAGGCTTTTCACGCCTACTACCACGCCTTCCCGGTCATACAGGAGCCTGATCCTCAAAAACGGGAAGCCAGGCTTCTAACCGTCCTCCTGTTCGCGCGCCTTCTTCGCTCGTCGCTCCAGGAGCTTTTGGGGATTGAAGTCCCCGAGAGGATGTGATGCCCGACGTTGTTTGCATCGTCAATCCGGTCGCGGGCAGGGGGCGCACCGTCGCGGCGCTGCCGCGCGTCGAGCGGTTGATGAAAAAAGAGGGAATTGACTACGAAATCGTCAAGACGGAGGAGGCGGGACAGGCGACGCTGCTTGCGAAGAATGCGGCCGACAAGGGCGCCAGGGTCGTGGCGGCGATGGGCGGAGACGGCACCGTCAGCGAAGTGGCCGCCGGGCTTGTCCGCTCCAAAAGCGCGCTGGCGCTTATCCCGACAGGCACGGGCAACGACTTCGCCCGCGCCATCGGCCTTTTGGGCAAAGTCCCGCTCGCGGTGCGAACGCTGAAAGATGGTTCCACCCGCCTGATTGACGTGGGCCGCGCCGGCCACCTGATCTTCGTCAATTCACTTGGCGTAGGTTTCGACGGCGAGGTCACGCACCAGAACCAAAGGGTGAAGAAAATCAAAGGGCTGCTTTCGTACCTCTTCACCGTACTGAAGCTCGTCCCTACTTACCAGAACCCGACCTTCCACCTGCAGGGCCGCGACTGGGAGTTCAAAGGCAAGGGCGTCATGGTCGAGATCGGCAACGGCCGCTATGCGGGCGGGGGCTTCCAGCTCTGCCCCAAGGCGGACATGCGCGACGGGCTTCTTGACATCACCTTCGTCGGCGATTACGGCCTGGCGAGGCGCCTTCCCATCCTTTCGATGGTCCTTTTCCGGCAGGTTGAAATGCTCCAGGACTGCCGGTTTTTCAAGTCAGACATTCTCCGCGTCGCGGTCAACCGCCCCACATACATACACGCCGACGGCAACCTCCACCACGTCCGCGAACCCTTCACCATCGAAGTCCTCCCCGCCGCCCTCAACGTCCTCTTCCCCCAAAACTGATTCACCTTTGGAGTGCGGTAGCTTGCTACCGCTTTCA
>JAEMPZ010000265.1 GCA_022759065.1 Acidobacteriota bacterium
ACGCCTAACTCCTTACGCCTGACTTTCCTCCCTTTCCTCCCCGTCCTCCCTGTGATTATTCCCTTGGTGTCTTGGTGCCTTTGTGGTGAGAATGTCTTTCCTTTATGACGCTTTAGACCACCATTGCTCTTTCCCATTTCTTTCCTAAAATGCACCGCCCACTTGACAAAGTGGTCACAGATGACTATATTATAGCTGGAGGGCTGGTCATGAGTTACGGAAAGCGAATTGAAGCCGCTAGAAAAGCCAAAGGGTTAACCCAGGCTGAGGTCGCTCGCCGCCTGGGTTGGAGTCCTTCCAACTACGGGCGGATCGAGCACGGCCGGATTACCCCCTCTCTCCGCTCGCTAGAAGCGATAGCCCGCGCGCTTGACGTGGCGGTTTCCGCGCTCGCTGAAGAGCCGCTTGAGGGGGTGAAAATCCCGGTGATAGCCTTTGCTTCTGCTGGTCCCGGCGTTCAATTCACAGACCAGGGCTATCCCGCCGGCGGCGGCATGTATTTTATTGACCGTCCCGCCAACTTCTCTGACCCTAACGGCTTCGGCGTCGAGGTCGCCGGGGACAGCATGGTGCCGAAATACGAAGACGGCCAGGTTGTTCTAGTAGATACGCGCAAGCGCCCCGCGAGCGGCGAGTATGCCGTCGTAGGGCTGATGAGCGGCGACAAGTACATCAAGCGCTACCGCGAATCCGGAGGAATGGTGGTCTTGGAATCGGTCAACCCGCTCTATCCGCCCATTGTAGTTCCTCCACACGAAATTCGCTTTGTCTATAAGATCGTCTGGGTCAAGGAAAGGTAAGAAATGCTAAGAATGCCACCCAACGCCGCCCAGGAGGGCGCGCTAAACCCGAAAATCCTGCAGCGGGAAGCCCCGACAAACATTCGCATTGGCGTGGCCGGTTGGTCGTACCCTGATTGGAAAGGGCTCGTCTATCCCCAGAGGCCTGGCAGGGATTTTGACCCCCTCTTGTTTCTGGCCTCGCGATTCAAGCTGATCGAGGTTGACAGCACCTTTTACAATGTGCCAGAACCGGCGCGTACCGCTGAATGGGCGCGCAAAGTGGCCGGTTTCGCGGATTTTCGCTTTGCCGTGAAGCTCTTTCAAGGGTTTACGCATACCAGGAAGGCTTCCCTGGTAGACGAGCGAGCGTTCCACCGCGCGCTTGAACCGCTCCTGCGCTATTCCAGGTTGTCCGCCGTTTTAATCCAGTGGCCGTGGTCGTTCAAAAACACCCTAGAGAACCGCAAAGTTCTATCCGACTTGCTCTCGCGTTTTAGCGCCTATCCCCTCGCGGTGGAACTGCGCCACGCCAGTTGGGCTTCAGGCGAGGCGCGTGCCTTGTTGAGAGAGAAGAACGCGGCCTTCTGCAACATTGACCAGCCTTCTCTCGCGCAGTGCCTTGGGCCCACTAGCGCGGTGACCTCGGAGCTTGCCTACTTCCGTTTCCACGGCCGCAACGCGACGGCCTGGTTTCAGGAAGGGGCCGGAAGAGATGCCCGCTATGATTATCTCTACAGTCCTGGGGAACTGGCGCCGTGGTCTGATGCTATCCGCGAGGCATCTGGAATGGCCAAGGAAGTCATAGTTGTCTTCAACAACCATTTCCGCGGCAAGGCCGTCGCCAACGCGTTTCAGCTCCAGAACGCGATTTTTGGCGAGAAACAACCCGTTCCTCCAGAACTGATAGGTGCTTACAGCGCACTTGAACCGATCAGCAATACCGTCTTCCAGCGGCGGCTCTTCTGAATAATAGCCTGCAGACTGTCTTTGCTAACCCGCTAACAGCCTACAGTCTACCAGCCTTATACGGCAGCTTGGCATCCGGCGGGCGGACGTACAGGGCTGAGAGGGCATCCCCCGGCTGGCCGGCCGCATGGGCTTCAAGCGCCCTGTGCGCCGCGGGAATGGCAAGGTTCGGAACATCGGGGAAAAGGGCGCATCGGGACGGGAGGCTCGTCACTAGCGGAACCCCGTCGCCAATCGCCCAGGCCGGCTTAAAGTCATCAGGTATTGCCCGCGACGGATGAACAGCCTCGGGCGCGCCGAGCGCCTCCAACTTTGCTCCATTCCTTTGAAAGCGCCGGACATAAACCTCCGAGCGGCGAGCATCAAGAATGGCTATGCCCGAGCCTTTTGCCTCAGCGAATTCCGCCAGTGCAGTAAGGCTGTCAATTCCGTAAACCGGCATCCCGAGGGTCCGTGAAAAACCAAGCGCGGCGGCGAGACCAACGCGCAACCCAGTAAACGAACCTGGACCGATGACGACTCCTAAAGCGGCGAGATCCTTATAACCGGCGCAACGTTCATGTAGCAGTTTTTCAACCGCAGCGACAAGCCCCGTCGCGTGGGTCTTGGCCTGCTCGTGGAATTCCCCGAGAACCCGCCCCTCATCGCCAACCAGCGCAAGGTTCATCCACCTCGTGCAGGTATCTATGCCGAGCGCGAGGCCCTTGGCCATTGGGGGGCAGCCTGAAGGCTGAAGGCTGTGGGCCGCGGGTAAAGCATCTTTAGCTAATAGTCTACGGCCTGTCTTTGCTAATAGCCTATCCTTAACCATTTGCGGCTACCTTCTAGCATAGGCCCGGTAATCAGGGCAAAAAGCAGCGAGGGGCCCAAAGGGCCCCCGCGCCGAACCCCAATTGTTCGTCTTGCCTAGTTGAACATTGCCGCGACTTTGGCGATGCCGGGCATCTCCCACTTCTGGCCGCCGAAAGCCTTGACCCAGCCCATGATGGCGCCGCCCCAGGCAATGATCATAAGGCATACCCACATTAGGCAGCTCAGAATCCAGCCTACAACGGGAATGAAGGCCAGGACGAAGCCGGCCACCATGAAGACAATGCAGAGCACGAAAACAACAATTGCCAGGGCCAGTCCCTGCCGGGCATGCCAGTAAACGTACTCCTTCTGCGGATCGCTCCTTTTGTCCTTGAACATCAAAAATGGGATCAGCGCAAAGATGCCAAAGTACGCCAAAAACAGGTGAATCTTGTCCTCGTCGCTGTAAGGTTTCGCCACTCCAGTTTCCTCTGCCATGGCCTCACCTCCTACCTTCACTAGGTTAAGCCAACAACACCCGTTTGTCAAGTGACGCCATTCACGTCCCCTCTTGCCATGACGCCAGGTAGGCTTTTTGTTCCTCCGTCAATTCATCCATGGAGCAGCCCATCGTTTCAAGCTTGATCTTGGCGATGTCGCGGTCGATCTCTTCAGGAATGACGTGGACGGTTTTTCCTAGCTCGTCCTTGTGGGCCAGGATCCATTCTGCCGAAAGCGCCTGGTTGGCGAAGGACATGTCCATCACCATGGCGGGGTGCCCCTCGGCGCAGGCAAGGTTTACCAGCCGCCCGTCGGCCAGAACGTAGATTCGGCGGCCGTTGGGAAGGAGGAACTCCTCCACCATATCCTTTACGGTCGCCCGGGCCTTGCATATCTCATAAAGCCCGCCTTCAAGCTGCAGCTCGACGTTGAAGTGGCCGGAGTTGCAAACCACGGCGCCCTCTTTCATGGCGAGGAAATGTTCTTTGCGGATCACGTGCTTGTCGCCAGTGACGGTGATGAAGAGGTCTCCCTTCGGAGCGGCTTCGGCCATGGGCATTACGTCAAAGCCGTCCATCACGGCCTCTATTGCCCTGACCGGGTCCACCTCGGTGACAATGACGTGCGCGCCGAGCCCCTTCGCCCGCATGGAGACGCCTTTGCCGCACCAGCCGTAACCGGCTACGACAACGGTCGAGCCGGCAATTAACATGTTCGTGGCCCGGATGACGCCATCAAGCGTGGACTGTCCCGTCCCATAACGGTTGTCGAAGAAGTGCTTCGTCATGGCATCGTTGACGGCGATGATCGGATAACCGAGCACGCCGTCTTTCGCCATGCTGCGCAGGCGGATGACGCCGGTCGTCGTCTCCTCGGTGCCGGCAACGACCGTCTTCAGGGCTTCTTTTCTGCTGCTATGGATCAAGGATACCAGGTCGGCGCCGTCATCCATCGTGATATGAGGCTTGATGTCGGCGGCGGCGTTCAGGTGCTTGTAGTAGGTGTCGTGATCCTCGCCTTTTATGGCGAACGTTTCGACGCCCCAGTCCTCCACCAGGCTCGCGGCCGCGTCATCCTGCGTCGAAAGAGGGTTGCTGGCGCATAGAGCAACTTGAGCGCCACCAGCTTTGAGCGTCCTCATCAAGTTGGCCGTCTCGGTAGTTACGTGCAGGCATGCGGCCACGCGGACGCCTTTTAGCGGCTTCTCTTTCTCGAACCGATCCCTTATGGCTCTGAGAACCGGCATATTTCTATCGGCCCAAAGAATGCGGGCCTTCCCCTTCGAAGCAAGGGCCTTGTCCTTGATGTCGAAACGCATCAAACTCCTCCTTCATTGACTTTGAGCCCAGTGTGCTCTCTTAGGGCTTCGGCTTTGTTCGTGGCTTCCCAGGTAAACTCCGGAAGCTCGCGCCCGAAATGGCCGTAGGCAGCCGTCCTCTTGAAGATGGGGCGGCGCAGGTCGAGATAATCAATGATGCCCTTTGGCGTCAAAGGAAATATCTCGCGCACGGCCCTCTCTATGGCTCCTTCGTCAACAGCGCCGGTGCCATAGGTGTCTACCATGACAGAGACGGGCTCCGCGACGCCTATGCAGTAGGCCAATTGGACCTCGGCGCGGCTAGCCAACTTCGCGGCCACTATGTTCTTGGCGATGTGGCGGGCCATATAAGACGCCGAACGGTCAACCTTGGTCGGGTCCTTCCCTGAAAAAGCGCCGCCGCCGTGGCGTCCGTAACCGCCGTAGGTGTCAACTATTATCTTTCTTCCAGTAAGCCCCGTGTCGCCCTGCGGCCCGCCGGTCACGAAGCGGCCCGTGGCGTTTATGTGGTACTGGGTATTGCCGTCCAGCATCTTGGCTGGAATCACCGCTCGAACGACGTGTTCCATCAGGTCTTTTTGAATCCTCGGCGTTTCGGCGTCCTCGTCGTGCTGGGCTGCAATAACGACCGCCGTCACTTTCTTGGGCAGCCCGTGCTCATAGGCGACGCTGACTTGCGTTTTGCCGTCCGGGCGAAGGTAAGGAAGCGTTCCGTCCTTGCGGACCTGCGCAAGCTTTTCGGCCAGCCGGTGGGCCATGTAAATTGGAAATGGCATAAGCACCGGGGTTTCGTCGCAGGCGAAGCCGAACATGAGGCCCTGGTCCCCCGCGCCACCAGTGTCAACGCCCATGGCGATGTCCGCGGACTGCGGGTCGAGCGCCGAGACGACCGCGCAGGTCTTGTGGTCAATGCCATACTCGCCCCTGGTGTACCCTATGGCCTTGAGCGTCCCCCGGACGACCTGCTGAATGTCCACGTAAGCCTTGGTGGTGATTTCGCCAGCCACAAAGGCGAGCCCTGTCGTGACAAGCGTCTCGCAGGCGACGCGGCCCATCGGGTCCTGCTCCAACACCGCGTCGAGCACGGCGTCGGAAATCTGGTCGGCGATCTTGTCGGGGTGGCCCTCGGTCACC
>JAEMPZ010000095.1 GCA_022759065.1 Acidobacteriota bacterium
TCTACGCCCCACTTTCCCGCTTTGTCCTGCGCCGCGAAGGGCACCATGACGCAAAGAAGAGCCGCTACTACCAAAACTTTCTTCAACATTTTCGTCACTCCTTTCCTCAACACCCTGCTTGGTTTAAGACCCAGTTTCCATCCGAACCGCCTGAACGAAGAAACACTCCCTCCTAACGGAGCAAGTCTACCCAACAAACCAGCGGGCTGTCAAGCCCCCCCCCCTCGAGGGGCAAGGATAAGGGTAAAGGGTGAAGGGTGAAGGGGTGAAGAAGTGAAGGGGTAAAGGGTAAAGAAGTACATTGAACCTCTTTACCTTTTCACCTCTGGAAGTGAGAAAGTGAGAGGGTGAGAAAGTGAGAAAGGCGCATTTCCCCGCCAACCCTCTAACTTTCTAACCTTCTTACTCTCTTACATTTTTCACATCTTCCGTTTGCGCTTTAGGCATCCCTCCACTTTGCCAGCTTGCGGGAGAGGGCCTGGCGGCTTATCCCAAGGCTCTTTGCCGCCTGCGCGGCGTTGCCTCGCGTGTTCCTTAGCGCTTCTTCGACCGCCTTGCGTTCCGCCTCGTCCAAAATTGAGCGCAGGCGGGGGCCTGCCTGTAAACGCGCGCGCGCATCACGCAGGTGGGGCGGCAACAGCCGTGGCTCCGCCACGCCTTTCTCGTGCGAGGCGACCAGAAGGGCGCGGGCGGCGTTTTGCAGCTCACGGACGTTGCCCGGCCAGTGGTAGGCCATGAGCGGTCCCCACAACTCGCCGGCCATTTCAGGGCAGGCTATTCTCTCGCCTTCCGCGGCCTGTTTGAAAAAATGGCTGAAAAGAAGGGGAATGTCTTCTTTTCTTTCGCGAAGCGGCGGAACAGTTATGCAAAGGACTTTCAACCGGTGAAGCAAGTCCTTGCGGAACCGCCCTGCCGCGGCCTCTTCGTCAAGGTCCCTGTTAGTGGCGGCTATGAGCCTCGCGTCTGAATGTTTTGGCTTCGTCTCGCCGAGCGGCGTGTAGGAGCCATCCTGGAGGAACCTGAGCAACTGAGCCTGTGTTTCGATCGGCAGTTCACCCACTTCATCGAGAAAGAGCGTTCCGCCCTTCGCCGATTCCACAAGACCTTCCGCGTCCTTGTCGGCGCCGGTGAAAGCCCCCCGCTTGTGGCCAAACAACAGGCTTGTCGCGAGAGCTGGCGAGAGATTGGCGCCGTTGGCCGGCACCCATGGCCGGTTTCGCCTGCTTGAAAGAAGGTGAATCGCCCTCGCGCAAACCTCTTTGCCCGTGCCCGGTTCGCCGGTGACCAGCACTGGAAAGGAGAAATCAGCCGCCTTGGCCACTTGAGCCCTCAAAGACGACATGAGGGGGGAATCCCCGAGAATAATGCTTCTGGCGGCGGCGCTGTCGTCCCCGCCGCCTGCGGCCGGTGCTTCAGCGGGCACCCTGTAGAGCGCCGCCCAGAGACGCGCCAACCTAAGCGCCGCGTCGCTCGGCCGTTTCGGGCCTTCCCACAAGAAGCCGTGCCAGAGGCCGTCCCTTCCCTCTGCGCCATAGATCCAGCATGAAGACTCTTCCATGAGGCCGGTCCGGCCTAAGAAATGGCTCAGTTCGGTGGTTGGCCCGCCATCGGCGGCGCGCCAGAAACTCATCTCTCCGCCGGGGCGGGCCACGGCGCCAGCGCGGGCGCCGGTAAGGGCCAAAAGCGCCTCGCCATGAGCCTCTTGGCTCATCGCTTGTTCCAAAAGGATGAGGCCTGCATCATCCTCGCCGGCCAGTGGAACCGGCGAAGTTCCTTGATTGCCAGGTTTCCGCTCAAGGACCGAAAGCAACTCGCGCCAGGGCCCTCTAATCTGGTTCTCCCTTATGAAATTAATCACCCGTGCAGAGGCCTCTTCGTCGTCTGGAGGAAGCTCGCCCATATGATATAGTTCCCACAGTATTTCCGTTTCAACAGCCGGGTCGCGCGTCTCTCTCGCCAAGCCGAGCGCCTCGCGAAGCAACCCCGCCGCTTCCTTCCCGCCACTCGTCCTTGCGCTCGCGATGCGCCAGCGCGCCTTTGCCAGCTTCGTCGCCATTTCTTCGGCGGAAGCGGCAACATTGCGCTCTTGGGCGCCGAACGTAGAAGGGCTTCTTATGGAGGCTTCAAGGAGCAAGGAGGCTGCCTCCAGCCGGTCGTCCGGGTCTGGCGCCCTGTTGGCAATCTCTTTGAGCGCGTCAACTCGGCGGGAAAATCGCCCGGCGTCGTGAGATGCCAGAAGCAACCGGGCCTCGATGATCGCGAGGGGAGCTTCCACCTCGGAGTTCCTGGTCCCGCGCGCCAGACCAAGGCCTTTTTGCGCCTCGGCAAGCGCGGAGGGCAGATCTCCCCTGGCGTACAAAATGCGAGCTAGCCAGTAATGGTCAATTGCCTGATCAATAGGCCCGGCGCTCTTGCCGCTCTTGAGTCCGGCCTCCAGCGTTTGCTGAGCCTCGAGCAGCCGCCCCGATTCCAATATGCATAGAGTCCGGTTGAACCGCGCCGTTTCCCGGAGCTCTTGCAACCCTAGCGTCCACGCGCCCTCCTGCGCCCTAAGGAGCAGGCCGTTCGCTTCCCCAAATCGAAACGAGAGTCTCAGCGCGTCGCCGGCTTTGGCCAGCGCGGCGGTTTCCTGCCTCAAGTCCAGCGCCTCGCCAGCGGCTTTCGCGGCGGCCAGGAACTGTTCCGCCGCCTCTTCATATTTTCCAAGCTTTCTCTGGTAGACACCAAAGCTGTAGAGCAACGAGACAAGGGCTCTGCCTTTTGTTTGGCCTTGCAGGGCGGCTTTCGCCTCGTCGAGGAGCCGCCGTGCCTCGTACATCTCGCCTCCGTGCAGGCAAGCCGTGGCCAGCGCGGTCAACGCCCTCGCCCGCTCCTCGGGAGTTTCAGCCAGTTCGGCCGCCTGCCTAAGAAGAATTAACCCCTTGGCGGCATCCAACCCGCCTATCCAGAGGGATTGTCCCTCCAATAGAAGGGATTCAACGCGCGCTTCTCGGGGCAGGGCCGTTTGGTCAATAGCCGCGATGGCTTTGGCGGCCTTCGGATAATCCATTTCCCTCTCATAAGCCCTGGCGCGCAAGAGCGCGGCATCGGGGGCTTCCAAACCTGCTGCCTCCGCTTTGGCCGTTTGCGAAAGCGCCGGCGCGGCTTGGCCCAGGGCCAGAAATGCCTTGGCGCGCGCCACGGCCGCGTCTTTTGTTTCTCCGTTTTCCTCCGCCAGCGCCGCGGCGCGCCATAAGGAAATAGGATCCTCTGGATTTATTTGGCCTCCGGCATATTTCCGTCCTTCTTCCCTGAACAGCGGAAGCAGAAGGCCTTTTCCAGGGGCCAGGCCTAATGACGGGAGCGATTCAACGGCGGAAAGGAGCGCTGCGCCGTCTTTCCCGAACAGCGATTGGCCAAGAGTGGCAAACCATCTCCCGCCCTCATCGGGCAGCCATAAGGCCTTAATATCGGTGAACGCGCCAGCCGAAGTCGCGCCCGCGCCATCTACCACCAGGATGAAGGGCTTTGGCAGTTCCCCGGCCGCCTCGGCCAAGACGGCCAGCGAAGCGCCATCGAGCGCTTCGCCAGGCCAAAGGCACCACGCGGATGGCTGAAGCATGGCCCGCAATTCCGCGGCCAAATCTGCTGGGGTTGAACAGCGAGCAGACAGCCATGCCCGCGCCTCCTTTTCGGAACAGTTCAAGGCCGCGCGCGCTATGGGCTCCAGGCCGGAAAATGGGTATGGCGCCTCGGCCAGCCTGACGCGCCGGTAACCCAGCTTCGCGCACCATCCCGCCAGGGCGGAGAGCTCGGACCTGGCATGGGCGCGGAGCTTTCGCATGCCTGGGCTGGTAATCTCAAGGGAGGGATTCCAGAGAGCCGAACATCCCCATTCGCACGGAAATTCGCCCGGCTCTATGCCCGCGCTTTCAACAAGCTCTATAAGATCGAGAAGCGCATCTTTAGCCGGGGAGTTGCCGGAAATCCACCGCCCGAACCACGAACTCAACCTGTCGTGGTGAGGGTGGCGCCGGGGCAGGACGACGCTGCAACCGTCTCGCGCGGTGCGGCCGCCGAACAGGCCCAGGAAAAGTTGCAGATGGCGGGCAAGCGATTCCTCTCCAGCCAGGCCATTCGATTCCTGCCGGAGCACAGGAAACCCATCTTCGCCCAAGGCCCAGTCCGCTGGCGAGGGCCAACTCGCCCCCTTTTCCGTTTCAATGGCGGCAAGCCCGGAGAGAATGGCGAGCAGTGCGTGAACAAGGGCCTGCTCGCCGCGAAGATTCGCGAGGCCGCGAAGGGCTCCGGAATCTTCAAACGTCCTGGGCACAAGCGCCGGGTGCCAAAGGAAACGACGCGAAATCGCCTCATCCTGAGATCGCGGAACTTTCATGGAGAGCCCCCTCCCGTCAAGCAACCCCGCCACCTTCTTACCACAAGCCAGGAAAGGCGGCAAGTGCCTTGACGCGGCAACCGCCAGCGGGGGATACTCTTGGCGATGGCCCGGCATGGGCCCGGTGGTTGTCCGACAAAGAAGGAGGAACGATGGCTGGCGTCGAATACAACGCGGTGGTTACTCAGAAGCTGGACGTAGCTTCAGGGCTTATGATTTTGCGGATAGCCGCCAAAGGGTGGCAGCTTCCCGCTTTCAAGGCAGGCCAGTACACGGTCCTGGGGCTGCTGGGCTTAGCGCCAAGGGCTGCCTTGACCGACCCGGAGGATTCGCCGGCCGATCCCAACAAACTTATCCGGAGAGCCTACTCAGTCGCCTCCTCGTCGGTTGAGAACGAGTACATCGAGTTCTTTATAACGCTGGTGCGTTCCGGGGCGCTCACGCCGAGGCTTTTCGCGCTCAAGCCCGGAGACCCTATCTGGCTTTCGCCGAAGATGGTGGGAATGTTCACGATGGACCGCGTTCCGCCTAACCAAAATATCGTTTTGATCGCGACGGGGACCGGCCTGGCCCCTTACATGAGCATGCTTCGCACGCACCTGCCTGAAATGCAGAATGCCAACGTAGCGGTCATACACGGCGCCCGCCATTCATGGGACCTCGGCTACCGCGCCGAACTGGCGACGATGCAAAGGCTCGTGCCGAGGTTTGCCTACCTGCCCATCGTCAGCAAGCCCGAAGAGGAACCCTTCCCGTGGAAAGGTTATACCGGCTTCATCAACGACTTGTGGGATTCGCCTGATATCGAAAAGGCGATCGGGTTCAAGCCGACGCCGGAGCACACCCACGTCTTCCTGTGCGGCAACCCGCTGATGATCGAAGCGATGCTCAAGACGCTCGGCGGCCAGGGATGGACCGAACAGACGCCCCAAACCCCAGGCAACATCCACCTGGAAAAGTTCTGGTAGGGCGAAAGCGCTTCTTCCTCAACGACGCCGGCGGGTGAAGGCAACGCAAACTGCACCTAAAACGGCGTGTAATGCTGGCAAAGGGGGCGGCAGCATGGCCTCTTCCCCCTTTGTGTCTTGGTGACTTGGTGGTGAACATTTCGCTGT
>JAEMPZ010000055.1 GCA_022759065.1 Acidobacteriota bacterium
TTCGTCGTCTTTGCTCTTTCATCTATCATCCGTCATCTCTCATCTGTCCTTTGTGTCCTTGGTGCCTTTGTGGTGAAATCTTTTCTCCCCGGCCTCCCCGTCCTCCCTGTGAATCTTCCCTTGGTGTCTTGGCGCCTTGGTGGTGAACTGCTTGGGTGGGACCAGGCGGCGCTGCTATTTGACGTTGAAGTGGCGGACTTCGCGGTCGAGGGCGGAGGCGCTTTCGCGAAGCCTGGATGAGGCCTGCGAGAGCGACTCGAAGGCTTCCTGGATGGACTGGGCGTGCTGGGCAAGGTCGCTCATGGCCCTGGCTGTTGAAGCGGCCCGCTTTGATTGCTCCTCGACGGTATCGGAAGTTGTCTGGCTGTCGCGCGTGATGTTGGCCACGGCGCCCGAGATCATCTGCGCGCCGCTGGCCTGCTCTTTAGTCGCGTGCCGCAGTTGCAGGACGACGTCGCGGACCTTCTGGGCTTCCCTGGTGAGCATTCCGGTGGTTTCGGCCTGTTCGGACACGGAGCGGCTGATGCTTTCGATCATGTCGAAAATCTGGTGCATCGTTTTACTTGCCGATTGGCCTCCGTGGGCAAGCTCCTCGGCCGCCGCGGCGATGCGCTTCGTCATCTCTTCCTGGGAAGAGGCCGATTCGAGAATCGTCTTCAACGAATCGCCAGCAGTCCTCGATAGCTCCGAGCTTCGCTTCACCATCGAGAAGACGCGCTCCATGGCCTCGGCTATTTCGCCGCCTCCGCGTTGAACCGAGCGGATGACTTCGCGTATTTCGCGCGCCCGGACTTTCGTTTTCTGGGACAGCTCGCGCACCTGAGAAGCCACGACGCCGAAGGCTTTGCCGTGTTCGCCGGCTCCGGCGGCGATGATGGAGGCGTTCAGGGAAAGCAAATTGGTCTGCTCGGTGATGTCCTGAATCACGTCAACGATGCGGCCGATGCTTTCTATGGACGAGCGCAGGTCTTCAAGCGCCTTGCGGCTCTCCTCCGAAACGCGCAGCGTGCGGATGATTTCCTCTTCAACTGCGGCAACGCTGCCAAACCCACCTTCCGCGAACTCGGTGACGCGCGTGGCCAGCTTGCTCAACCCGGCCGCCCCCTGGCCCGTTTCGGCCAGCGACGCGTCAAGCTCGGTGAGGAAAGAGACCGCCTCCTGCCCGCTCTGGTGAAGCTGCGAGGCGGACGCGCGCACCTGTTCGGCCGTGACCGCGATTTCGTTCGTCGAGGAGACGGTGTTTTCGGCGGAGGAAGCGAGAACCTCCGCGGTAGTGGCGATTTCCTCAACGCTCGCTTGCATCTGAAGAACCGTCGCCGATACGTCCTGCGTCGAGGAGGCGACCTGCCGCATGGCATCGGATACCAGCGCCATGGACTCCTGCGCCTGGCGCGCGTAACCATCCGTCTCTTCAGCCATGGCGGATTGTTCGGACACGGTCGAGAACAGCGTCTGGCTCGTCGTGACCAGGCGGCCCGCCTCATCGCTGACGGCGCCGGAAGCCATTTTGATCTCCCGCGCCAGCCTCGCCAGCGACCTGAAGGTCACCCTCATGTGGTCGGTCATTTCGCCCAGCTCGTCGTCCGACCAGGCCGTTGGCATTTCCGTTAGGTCGCCCTGCGCCAGCCGCTTGTTGTAGCGAGCCGTTTCGCCGACCGCGTGCGTCATCTCCCGCGTCAGCGCAAGAATGAAGAGGCCGACCAGGAAAAGTATCACTACTAGAAATATGGCGGTGGTCCAGATGAGAGGCGATAGGGTGGCGGAAAGTTCGGAGGGATTAACCCTCAGCACCAGGAAGCCCGTTCCTCCGGCCAGTGGATAGACCCGCATGGCGCCCTGCCGCGAGTGAAAGTTCATGAAAGAAGCCGAGGCCTTCGCCCTCGCCACCGCTTCCTTAAGCTGCGGGCCAAAGCCGGTGGCTTCGGCGGAGCCTTCTATTTCGCCATTCGCATCAACAAGAATAAAGCTTTTCGTAGCGTCACTGGCACCCTTCAGCAATGCGCCGCGCTCGGTTGGAGGCGCATCCGACAAGCGCTTGGCAAGAGCCACGGCGGCGTCGTTATGAACGGCCAACGCGTAGCCTTCAAAAGCCGAGCGCGCTTTCACCCAGATTAGAATGCCGAAAACAACCAACGCCAGGGCGGTAAAAATAAAGAGCGACCCGCCCAGCTTGGCGCGAAGGCCTATCCTGAAGACACCCCTGTCCGGCAGTTCATCCAAGCTTTTCCTGACCTCTTCTATCAAGGGCCTGGAGAGCCAGAGGAAAGTGAAGTAAGAGAATCCGAGAGACAGGACCGTAACTATCAAGGCCGAAAAAGAGAGCGTGAGCACGCCCAGGGCCGAGAGGTCCAGCCAGAGGCGCGCCGCAACAAGCATCGTCACGGCGGCTCCTAACCACAAGACGACCGCCCACGCCTGAAGGCGCGGGACGATCCGAGTCATGTCGCAGTAGATTTTGCCAAGCTCGGCCTGGCTCGCCTGCCTGCCATCCTCGCGCAATTTCAGCCACCGGAAAACAGAGGGCAGCACCCACCTGTTCTTCACTATTTCGTTTGGAATCCGCGTGACTACAACAAGAATGGCCAAGAGAATGGCATACTGCTTCCAGTGCTCCATTGCGTCCGGAACAGTCACCACGAAGAAAGCGAAGACGAACGGGAGCGCGAAAAGAACCGGCAGAAGCTCGGCAAGGAAAAGCCTGGTCCTTAGCTGCGCCTTGCTGGTGATTGCCCCTTTAAGAAAAGAGAGCGCCATGAAGGTCTTCCCTCCCAGCCCCCATGCGAATCGGTGGGGGTTCACCCCTTTAACGCAAGTTAGTATACAATAAAACTCTTGAATAGCAGAGGGAGGCCGGCGTGGGAGATAAACTAGAGCAATTCAGGAAATTCCGGGAGGCGATGAATCGGCGCATTTTGGACGAAGGCCACAAGGGGATTCAGCGATTTTTCGCCCTTGATACCCAGGCCTACCAAGATGGCGCGCTTCCTTCCAAGACGAAGGAACTCATGGGACTTTGCGCTTCGATGGTCCTCCGTTGTGACGACTGCGTCACCTATCACGTGATCCGCTGCAAAGAGGAGGGCTGTTCCAACAAGGAAATCATGGACGCCTTCAACGTGGCGCTCGTGGTCGGCGGCTCGATCGTCATCCCCCATTTAAGGCGCGCCGTCGCCCTTTTGGATGAGATGGACTATGCGCCGTGACGATTTGGGGAAATACCTGAACCGCTATCTCCGCCTTGGCCAGTTTGACGACGAGTCGCTGAACGGCCTGCAAGTGGAGGGGGCGGAAAAGATATCAAGCGTCGCCTTCGCGGTCTCGGCCTGCGCCGAAGCCTTCCGAAAGGCTGCCGAGCGCGGCGCGCAGGCGCTCGTTGTCCATCACGGCCTGTTTTGGAAGGGCCATGGGCCTGAGCCCGTCACGGGGGCTCTTGCCGCAAGGTTGAAGCTGCTGATCAAGTCCGACATAAGCCTCTTCGCCTACCACCTGCCGCTCGACGCCCATCCAGAGTCGGGCAACAACGCGGTGGCGGCCAGGAGCCTCGGCTTGACAAAACTGAGGCCTTTCGGCGATTACCACAACATGAAGATCGGCTGGAAGGGAACGCTCGCAAGGCCAGTGGAGCTGGACAACTTCATCGCCCGCCTTGAAAAGTACTACGGCCACAAGGCATCGGTAGTAAAGGGCGGCGGCAAGCTCCTCAAGAATGTTGGAATCGTTTCCGGCGGCGCGGCGAAGGAGGCGATGCAGGCTGCCGAGGAAGGCCTCGACCTTTACGTCACCGGCGAATCCTCGGAGCCGGTCACCTACCTCGCCCGCGAAGCCGGGCTCAACTTCGCCGCGCTTGGCCATTACGCGACCGAGCGCGTGGGCGTCATGGCGCTGGCGGATCATCTCGGGAAGAGATTTGGCCTCAGAACCTTTTTCATTGAACTGGATAACGAGGCTTGAAGGACGGAGAGGCAAAATGAGGGAGACGGCCGAAACGCTAGCTAGAAGAATCCGAGTCGCCCGCGGCGAGGAACCGGCTGACCTGCTCTTCGTCAATGGCAGCGTCGTTTCGACCTTCACGTCTGAGATCCTCGCCACGGAAGTCGCCGTTGCGGGGCGGCGCATAGCCGCGCTGGGGGGCCTTCGCGAAGCCAGGGAAGTCGTTGATCTCAACGGCGCCTGCCTCGCGCCGGCTTTCACCGACGCCCACATTCATGTTGAATCCTCAATGCTCACGCCGGAGGGTTTCGCAGAGGCGGTAGTACCTCACGGCACCGGCCTTTGCGTCAGCGACCCTCATGAAATAGCCAACGTCCTCGGGCTTGAGGGCCTTGAATACATGAGCAGGGCGGCCGAGGGGCTTCCCATGGACATTCTCTTCACCGTGCCCTCCTGCGTGCCCGCCACCTCCATGGAGACCTCGGGCGCAAACCTCGGGCCCATGGAAGTCAGCAAGGCGTTCTCCGCGATGCCGGAAGCTCCTGCACTCTCGGAGATGATGAACTATCCCGGCGTCCTGTTTCAGGCGCCGGACGTCCTCCAAAAGATAGCGGAGGCGCACGAGCGCGAAGTTCTGATTGACGGCCATTCTCCCGGGCTTTCCGGTTCCGGCCTTGATGCCTACATCAGCGCGGGGATAGCCACCGATCACGAGTGTCTTACCGCCGGGGAGGCTCTGGAAAAGCTTCGCCGGGGAATGTTCGTATTCATGCGAGAAGGCTCCGCGGCCAAGAACTTTCTTGATCTGCTGCCCGCGCTTACGCCCGGCAACATTCACCGGGTGTGCATCGTTTCCGATGACCTCCATCCCGATGACATTTTGGCCCATGGCCACATGGATAACGTTTTGCGCAAGGGCGTGGCCAACGGGCTCGACCCGGTTGCATTGTTGAGGATGGTGACGCTGAACCCGGCGGCCGCATACGGGCTCAAGTGGCGCGGAGGCATAGCCCCCGGCTACTTCGCCGATCTTGTCGTTCTCAGCGATCTTCGGGAATTCAGGGTGCGCGAGGTCTACCACCATGGCGCCCGCGTCGCCAAGAACGGCGAGCTTCTGGCGCCCATAGCCAGAAAGGACGCCGCTCGGACGCTTTCCAGCGTGCATCTTCCCGCGGGGCTTTCGGCCCGCTTGCGCGCTTATCCCCAAAACGGGAATGTTCGCGTCATCGGCGTTAACCCATCGCAGATAACGACTCGCAGCGAGATGGCTGACGCTTCGGCGGCCGGCGCGGGCCAGCAGATTCAGTATGCGGCGGTCATCGAGCGCCACGGAATTAATGGGAACGTCGGGCTTGGCTTCGTTTCCGGTTTCGGCCTGAAGGGTGGAGCTTTGGCCTCGACTGTCAGCCATGACAGCCACAACCTTGTGATTGTCGGCTGCTCTCCCGAAGAAATGGAACTCGCCGCTAAAACCGTGGCCTCGATGGGAGGAGGCCTTGCCGCCGTCCAGGACGGCGAGGTGCTCGCAAAACTTCCGCTGGAAGTCGCGGGGTTGAT
>JAEMPZ010000121.1 GCA_022759065.1 Acidobacteriota bacterium
TGCTCTACCTCGAAAGCCGGGGGCTTGACGAATCGCAGGCCCGCCGCTTGGTTGTAGAGGGATTTTTGAAGAGCCTTATTGAGCGCGCGCCGCTGCCTTTCGCGGAGGCGCTCGTTGACGCGAGCCTGGAACGTAAGCTTGGAGCCTGAGCGCAATGACGGACGATGCTTTCAAGAATGACTTACTGGACGTTGATCCTCTGATGATGGATGTTCTTCTGGACCATTACAAGCACCCCCACAACTTTGGCGAGCTCGAAGGCGCCAACATTGTCTACGAAGAGGGCAACCCCTCCTGCGGAGACCAGCTCAAGATAATGGCAAAGACGAAGGACGGGGTCATCGAGGACATCAAATTCAGCGGGAAGGGATGCATCATCAGCCAGGCGGCGGCCTCGATCCTCACCGATCTTATCAAGGGCGAGAAGCTTGAACGCGTCCGAGACCTGACGAAAGACGAGATGCTTGAAAACATAGGAATACCCATCGGCCCGATGCGCCTGAAGTGCGCGCTTCTGGCGCTGAAAGTATTGAAGGCCGGTGTTTATGGCCAGGCCGCCTGGCCCGGAGAAGAGGAAGAATGACTGAATGGATTGAGGTGGCAAAGATTGATGACATCGGGCCTGGGGGCTTGACGGTCAGAGTTGGCGAAGAGGAGGTGCTTCTGGTTCGCGACGGCGACAAAGTCTATGCGCTCGCCGGCCTTTGCAGCCACCAGGAGATGGAGCTTCAGGGCGGCCACGTCGAAGGTGGCGCGTGGGTCTGCCCGCACCACGGCGCCAAATTTGACCTTTCGACCGGCGACGCGCTCTCGATGCCCGCCATCGAAGCCATTTCCGTCTTCGATGTGCGAGTCGAAGCCGGCAAGGTAAGTGTCCTAATAAGATGAGAGTCAAGTGCTACCACCAAGACACCAATACATAAAGAGGGGCTCTGGGGTTCTCTCAACCAACCCTTCTTTGGTGCCTTGGTGCCTTTGTGGTGAAAAAAAGGTGACTAGATGATGGAACCTCTGCCAGAGATTTCGGCCCTCCCGTTTGATGTGGATCGAGTCCGCCGCGATTTTGCCGTTCTTGAGCGGGAAATCCACGGCCACCGCCTCTGTTACCTGGACAATGCCGCGACGAGCCAGCGCCCGAAGGCGGTGGTTGACGCGATCGTCCAATCGCTGACCTGGTCAAACGCCAACATTCATAGGGCTATTCACACTTTGGGCTACGAGGCGACCGTCGCTTACGAAGAGGCGCACAAGAAAGTGGCGCGCTTCATCAACGCGAAGAGCTGGCGCGAGATCGTCTTCGTCCGAAATGCGACCGAGGCGCTCAACCTCGTGGCCGGCTCGTGGGGCCTTGCCAACCTTCGCGCCGGGGATGAGGTAGTCCTTACGATAATGGAGCACCACAGCGACATCGTTCCGTGGCAGCTTCTGGCCGCAAGGCTCGGCTTCGTGATCAAGTTCATTCCGGTCACGGCCGACGCCGTCCTGGACGTTGACGCCGCCGCGCGCCTCATCACTCCAAAGACCAAGCTCGTGGGCGTCGTCCACGCGAGCAACGTGCTTGGCGCCATCAATCCGGTGGCCGATCTTCGCGAAATGGCGAGGAAGGCTGGCGCCAAGTTTCTTCTTGACGGCGCTCAGAGCGTGCCGCACATGGCGGTTGACGTGCGCGCGCTGGACTGCGACTTTTTCGCCGCCTCGGGCCACAAGATGTGCGGGCCGACGGGAATCGGTTTTCTCTACGCGAAGAAGGAGCTTCTGGAGGCGATGCCCCCGTTTCTTTCCGGCGGCGACATGATCGCCACCGTTACCACCGAAGGTTCAACGTGGAACGAGCTTCCCTGGAAGTTCGAGGCGGGGACATCGGCGGTGGCGGAGGGGATAGGCCTCGGAGCGGCGGTTGATTATCTTTCAACCCTCGGCATGAACAACCTGTTCTCCTACGAGAAGGAGCTTGGGGCCTACGTTCTCGAAAAGCTTCGCGCCCTTGATTACGTCACGCTTTACGGACACAAGAGAGGCGAGAGCCTCGCGGTTTTCTCATTCAACGTGACAGGAGCGCACCCGCACGACGGCGCCAACCTGTTGGACAGGCTCGGCATAGCGGTACGCTCCGGCCACCACTGCGCCCAGCCGCTGATGAACGCGCTTGGCATGGACAACACGCTCCGCGCCAGCTTCTATTTTTACAACACCAAAGAAGAGGCCAACCGCCTCATTCACGCCCTGGGAGAACTGCGAAAGCTCTTTGCAAGGTGAAGGGTAAAGAGTAAAGGGTAAAGGGTTCGACGTTAGAAGTTAGAAGTCAGACGTTAGAAGTGGTGGTACTGCCTTCTTTTACGTCTCACGTCTATCGTCTAACGTCTTACTCTTGACTCCTAACTCCTAACTCCTAACCCCTAACTCTTCATACTTCATACTTTTCCCCACTAACAGCCTGCCCTTAACGCCGACACGCCTACACTCCGTTACGCCGGCACCCCATTGCGGTTGCAGTCGCCTCCGGCGGGGCGTATAATCTCTTCTTGTATTGGCGGAACGCACGCAACGCAATTCCTTTGAGGAGGATCCGATGAGCAAAGCGAAGATTACCGTTGTAGGGGCGGGCAACGTAGGGGCCACGACGGCGCAGCGAATCGCCGAAAGGGGCCTTGGCGACGTGGCGCTGATTGACATCGCCGACGGCATCGCGAAGGGCAAAGCCCTCGACCTTTGGGAAGCGGCTCCGGTCATGAAACACGACTGCCGTCTTATCGGCACCGGCGACTACGCTGACACGAAGGGCAGCGACATCGTGGTGATGACCGCCGGAATCGCCAGAAAACCGGGCATGAGCCGCGACGACCTCGTCCAGACGAACTTCAACGTCGTCAAAGCCTGCACCGAGAACTGGATGAAGTACTCCCCGAACGCAATGATCATCATGGTGACGAACCCCCTGGACGTGATGGCCTACACGAGCTGGAAGGTGTCCGGGCTCCCGAAGCACCGCGTCGTGGGAATGGCCGGCATTCTCGACACGGCCAGGTTCCGTTCCTTCATCGCAATGGAACTCAACGTTTCGGTAGAGAACATCACCGCTTTCGTCCTCGGCGGCCACGGCGACGACATGGTGCCACTCGTTCGCTACACGAACGTTGCCGGCATCCCGTTGCAAGAGCTCATGCCCAAGGAGAAGATTGACGCCATCGTGGCGCGCACTCGAAACGGCGGCGCCGAGATCGTCAAGTTCCTCCAGACCGGAAGCGCCTTCTACGCTCCGGCGGCGGCGGTTTGCGAGATGGTCGAGTCGATCCTTCTCGACCGCAAGAAGATCGTACCCTGCGCCGCTTACCTTGATGGCGTTTACGGCCAGAAAGACGTCTTCGCCGGCGTTCCCTGCAAGCTCGGCGCCAAAGGCCTCGAGGAGATCATAGAGATCAAGCTGACTCCCGAGGAGCAGAAAGAGTTCGACCTCTCCGCCAGCCACGTGAAAGAGACGATCAAGACGCTCAAGTTCTGAGGCTCGAGCGCCTGGTGTTGAACAGGGAGGACGAAAGGCGCGGGAGGCGAGGAGAAGGTTGAAGTATGAATTATGAAGGATGAAGTGTTGTACTCTTTTTCTATTGAAAGAAATAGCCGTACATCCCTTCATGATTCAACCTTCATGCTTCATACTTTCCCCTCGCCTCCCTTTCCTCCCTGTGAACGCGGCCCTTTGTACAGTCCTGCCTGAACCTTCATGGAGGAAGCGATGCGAGTCATAGAAGCAGCAAAGGTTACAGAGGCGGTGCGCGCCCTTGCAATGGAGAAGGCTTACAAGCTCTCCGGCGACGTGCTGCGGGCTTTTGACGAGGGTGAGAAGAAGGAAAAGTCCGAGACCGGCAAAGAAATTTTTCGGCAGATAAAAGAAAACGCCGAGATCGCCGCCCAGGGCGAAGTGCCTTACTGCCAGGATTGTGGCATGGCGGTCATTTTCGCTGAAATAGGCAAGGATCTGCGGGTTGATGGGAACTTGGAAGCGGCCATCCAGGAAGGGGTTCGGCGCGGCTACACGGAGGGCTACCTCAGAAAGTCGGTTCTTGGCGACCCGCTGAGGCGCAAGAACACCGGCGATAACACGCCAGCCGTCATCCACTACAGCATCGGGGAGGGGGACAAGCTAAAGCTGACCTTCGGCGCGAAGGGCGGCGGAAGCGAGAACATGTCAAGGCTCGCCATGCTGAAGCCAAGCGACGGCGAGGAGGGAGTGAAGAATTTCGTCGTCGAGACCGTTTCGATCGGAGGCGCAAACGCCTGCCCGCCGCTCGTGCTTGGCGTTGGCATCGGTGGCAACTTCGAGAAGGTGGCCGAGATCGCGAAGAAGGCGGCGCTGCGGTCCCCCGATAAGCGAAACCCTGATCCTTACTATGCCGCCATGGAAGAGGAACTAAAGGCGCGATGCAACAAGCTCGGAATCGGCCCGATGGGCCTCGGCGGGGTTGTCACCGTGCTTGCCGTCAATATAGAAGTGTTCCCGTGTCACCTGGTTGCTCTGCCGGTGGCCGTCAACGTCAACTGCCACGCCGACCGCCACGGCGAGATCGTTTTGTAGGGGAGGCGACAATGGCCGAATATAAGATTCAGACTCCTCTGACCGCTGAGGTGGTCAAGAAGCTAAAGATAGGCGACAAGGTTCTTTTGTCTGGGGTGATCTACGGCGCGAGGGACGCTGCCCACAAGCGCATTCTTGACGGGCTGGCGAAGGGCGAGAAGGTTCCTTTTGACGTTGAAGGCTCCGTGATTTACTACGTCGGGCCATCGCCAGCGAGGCCTGGAAAAGTGATCGGCGCGGCGGGGCCGACGACGGCTTACAGAATGGACGCCTACGCCCCCAAGATGATGGAACTTGGAATGCGCGGCATGATCGCCAAGGGCAAGCGCAACGACGCCGTCAAGGATGCCATGAAGAAGCACTTTGTCGCCTACTTTGGCGCGACGGGGGGCGCGGGCGCGCTCATCAACAAGTGCATCAAGAAAGCCGAGGTGGTCGCCTACGAGGACCTTGGCCCCGAAGCGCTTCGCCGGATGGAAGTGAGCGACTTTCCGCTCGTCGTCGTCGGCGATTGCTACGGCGGAGACCTCTACGCCGAAGGCCGCAAACAGTGGGAAGGCAAGAGCTGACGCAGGGGAAGAGAATTTCACCACAAAGGCACAAAGGGCGCCAAGGGGAGGATTATTCACCACGGAGGCGCGGACGCCACAGAGTCTCCTGGTGAACCAAGCCGCGTCAGAGCCTTACGCGCCTGAGACGCAGGGCGTTGGCGATTACGGTGGCCGAGCTGAAGCTCATGGCGGCGGCGGCGATCATCGGGCTTAGAAGCAGGCCGGCGAAAGGATACAAGGCGCCGGCGGCTATCGGGATGCCAAGAGCGTTGTAGGCGAAAGCCCAGAAAAGGTTCTCCT
>JAEMPZ010000162.1 GCA_022759065.1 Acidobacteriota bacterium
CGTCTGGCTTTGCCAGCGGAGGGGGAGGGAATGGCCCTCCCTCTTAATCAATAAAAGTTTTTCTGTCGGTCTGGGACAACCGTCGGCGGAGGCACAACATTTCCATCTCGGAACTTGGGCTTTTCAATCAGGGTTGCGCGAGAAGGCCATTCCTGCTACTCTCTTTTTTCACGCGGGGAGACGCAATGCGAATATTGTCTGGTATTCAGCCGTCGGGCAAGCTCCACCTGGGCAACTACCTGGGGGCAATAAAGCAGCACATCGAGCTCCAGGATAAAGGCGAGGCGTTTTACTTCATAGCCGATTTTCACGCCCTCACGACCGTCAAGGATCCGGCTCTTCTAAGGGAACACATAAAGGACGTGGCGCTCGACTACCTGGCGCTCGGCCTTGATCCCTCCAAGGCCACCTTCTACCGCCAGTCTGATATTCCGCAGGTGCCCGAGCTAGCATGGCTCCTGACTACAGTCACCCCGATGGGCCTTCTGGAGCGATGCCACTCATACAAGGACAAGCTCGCCAAGGGCATCTCGCCCGACCACGGCCTCTTCGCCTACCCGGTGCTAATGGCGGCAGACATCCTGATTGTCGACGCAAACGTGGTTCCCGTCGGCAAGGACCAGAAACAGCACGTGGAAGTCACGAGGGATATCGCCATGAAATTCAACAACCTTTATGGCGAGACTTTCGTTGTTCCGGAGGAGCGCATCCTGCCGGAAGCCGGGGTCGTTCCGGGCATTGACGGACAGAAGATGAGCAAGTCCTACGGCAACGACATCGGGATTTTTCTCGAAGGGAAGGCGCTACGCGAGCGGGTGATGGCCATAGTGACCGACTCCGCGCCGGTCGAAGCGCCCAAAGACCCTGATGCCAACAACGTCTTCAACCTTCTGAAACTCTTCGCGTCCAAGGAAGAAACCGCCGAATGGCGGGAGCGCTTTTTGAAGGGCGGGCTGAAGTATTCCGAGGCCAAAAAGCGGCTTATAGCCATTCTGGACGAGACCTTTCATGGAGCGCGCGAACGGCGAAAAGATCTGGCCAAGCGCCCGGACGTAATCCAGGATATTTTGAAAACGGGCGCCGAGCGGGCGCGCGGCGTTGCGGCCAAGACCCTTGCCCGCGCCCGGCAGGCGTGCGGCATAGATTGAAGCGGAAATATTTCTTGACAATGGCGGGTTTTGTAACCATATTTGGTACTGGAAGGAGCTGACCGCCATGGAAGGGCAACGAATTTCGTACCGCTACAAAGTGGCGCTCCATGGATCATTCACCGTCACTGGCGTTGACCAGCAGCCCATCGTGGTCAAGAACATCAGCGCCGGAGGCCTGTTAGCGCAGTTGGGCGCGCCCCTGCCCGCGCCAAAGCGGGTCGTGATCAAGCTCGAGCTTCCAGACGGACAATTTGCGGCTGAGGCGATCTGCCTGCGCTCCTCCTACGAGCCGCCCTATGACGCGGCATTTCTCTTTATAGG
The DNA here is from genome assembly GCA_022759065.1 of Acidobacteriota bacterium. GTDB lineage: Bacteria > Acidobacteriota > UBA4820 > UBA4820 > DSQY01 > JAEMPZ01. The sequence goes on from JAEMPZ010000162.1 coordinate 1,473, forward strand.
AGCTCAGTTTGAGGCGGTTGACGCGCTGAGGAGCTTTCTCGTCCAGCAGGCGAGGGAAGATGCCAACTAGCTCAAAAGAGGTGGTTGTTTTTGCCTCCGGCGCTTCCTGCGCAAGACTGGCCGGCCGGTTTCTGGCCCGTTTGTTGTCAAGCAAGGAAATTCAGCGCGTCCACTTCACCGCGTCCAAGGCGTTCGAGCTGGTGCTTGAGAAAGAGGAGCGCAAGGAGATGGGCTCCTTTCTCGGCGCCCTGCCCAACCGTTCCAAGCTGGCGGTTTACGGCGAAAAGGATATGGGCGCGCCGGTTGCTTCTGGCTCATATCCTGTAGCGGGGACGGTGATCATTCCGGCCAGCGCCAGCACCGTGGGCGCGATAGCCTCCGGTTCGGGCCAGAAGCTCGGCCACCGCTGCGCAGAGGTGGCGCTGAAAGAAGGGCGGCCGCTGCTGGTGGTGGTGCGCGAGACGCCTATGTCGCTGGTGCTTCTCAAGAATCTGGTGGCGTTGCGCGAAGCCGGGGCCCTGGTCATTCCATTCATCCCTTCCTACTACCATCGCCCAGAAACGCTCGATGACGTTGAGGATCATTTCATGATGCGGCTCTTTGACCACCTGGGCATGAAAAGCGATTTCGGCAAGCGATGGAAATGAGAAAAATTCTTTCCAGCCTGGGCGCGGTGCTGGAGATGATCAAGTTTCCCCACACCATTTTCGCCCTCCCTTTCGCTCTTCTGGCTATGGCATGGGCGGCGGGCGGCTGGCCGGGATGGAGGGTGTTTATTCTTATCCTTCTGGCGATGGCCGGGGCGCGCAGCGCCGCTATGACCTTCAACCGGATAAGCGACCTCCGTTTCGACAAAGAGAACCCGCGCACGATGCGCTGGCCGCTCTCCACGGGAGAAGTCACGGTGGGCTTCGCGTGGGGATTTCTCGCGGTTTCAATAGCCGCGCTTCTTCTTGCCGCCGCGTTCCTGAACCCGCTCTGCCTTATGCTGTCACCGGCGGCCCTTGTCTTTCTGTTGGGATACTCGGTAACAAAGCGCTTTACATGGCTGTGCCACATAGTGCTCGGTTTCACCGATGGCATAGCGCCGCTCGGGGCATGGGTCGCCGTGACGGGCTCTTTCGCCGCGCCGGCTTGGTGGCTCTGCGCTGCCGTCACTTTCTGGGTTGCCGGGTTCGACCTGCTTTACGCGTTGCAGGACGTGGATTTCGACCGTGGCCACCGGCTCTATTCCTTCCCGGCGAGATTCGGGATCGGGCCAACGCTCTGGGCCTCCGGCTTTTTGCACCTCTTGACAGTGGCCTGCTACGCCGGGGCGGCGTGGAGTTTCGGCGCCGGCTGGCTGTTCTGGCTTGGCGTCGGAATCTCGGCGCTGCTTCTGTCCATAGAGCACGCGCTGATAGGCCCCGGCCACCTTTCGAGAATCAACGCCGCCTTCTTCACCCTCAACGGCTATCTCTCCGTGGGCCTAATGCTCCTGGGCTTTGCCGATCTATGGCTAAAGCTTTGACCTAAGCGCCTGGGCGGCGACCAGGAGAGGGTCCCAAACCGGCGCGAAGGGCGGGGCGTAGGAAAGGTCTAGGTAGGCAAAATCGTCCACCTTCATTCCCGCGGTGACCGCGCAGGCGAGGGCGTCTATGCGCCCTTTGGTCCCTTCAGGCGCGACAATTTGCCCGCCCAGCAGCCGGCCGTCGCGGCCGGCGACGAGGTGAACGGAAACCGCTCCGCCGCCTGGGAAATATCCGGCGCGGCTGCCCGCCTCGATCGAGACGGAAACGGGGAAAAATCCATGGGCTTCTGCTTCAGGCTGGCTTAGCCCGGTTACGGCCGCCTCCAGGCCGAAGACCCGGGTAATGGCGGTCCCCACGACGCCAGGAAAGCGCTCGCGCCCGCCCGCGATGTTTGCGCCCGCGATGCGCCCCATCTTGTTGGCGGTGGTGCCCATCGGAAGGTAAACGGGCCGTCCCGTCACGACGTGGTTTGTTTCGCAGCAGTCTCCAGCGGCCCATATCCCGTGTATTCCCGTGGCGCAGAAATCGTCCACCTTCAATGCGCCGTTTTGCGACATGGGCAGCGGGGAACCTTTGAGGAAATCGGTGTTCGGCCGCACGCCGGTGGCGACAAGAAAAAGGTCCGCGGAAAGCCTGCCGCGGTCAGTTTCAAAAGCGGCGATGCGCTCATGGGACTGGACCACTTCGACCACCCGCGTTTCCAAAAGAACGCGGACGCCTTTGTCTTCCATCTCCGCGATCAGCCTTGACGCGAGCGGAGGGCAGAGCGTCCGCATGATCTTCGTGGACCGGTTTATCAGCGTGACGGCGATTCCTCTTCTGGCTAAATTCTCGGCCATCTCCAGGCCGATGTAACCGCTCCCCCAGACCAGCGCCGAGCGCGGCCCATTTTGGTCAATGAAGGACTTTAACCGGCGCCCGTCGGTGAAATCATGAAGGGTGAAAAGGTTTTCCCCGGAAAGGCCCCGCAAATCCGGCAGGCTGGCCATCGCGCCGGTGGCTATCAGAAGCGCGTCGTACGGCTCGTTCCGCCTGCGGCCGGAGGGAAGGTCCTCCACTTCTAGCTGTTTGCGGCCCTGTGCGAGAGAGACGGCGCGCTGGCGGAGCTTCACCTCTATGCCCCGTTTGGCGATCTCCTCTTGGGAGAGGGCGTACAAATCGGAAGCGTCGCCGACTTCCCCTCCAAGGTAATAGGGCAGGCCGCACGCTCCGTAGGAGAGATCCGGCCCGGCCTCAAGAACCGTGGCCTCCCACTCTGGCCTCGTCCGCTTGACTTTGCTCGCCGCGCTCATTCCAGCGGCCATCCCACCTATAACCAAAAGGCGTGGCATGACGACCTCCCGAACCAATTTTATGGCAGATGCTTCGGGTTGTCGAGGCCGGGGGCCCCCATCCTTGGCGAAACCTTTGGCGCCGAATAAGCGTACAACGGGGAGTGAGGAAAGGAGGCGTGCCATGAAACGCCTGACAGGGATCGCCGCTTTGGCCGGGATGTTTTTGGCGCTGGCGGCTTTTCAAAGCCCGGCGCAGGCAGCGCAGGCAACCGAGACCATACAGAAGAGCTTCCCCTTGGCGCAGGGAGGCTCCTTTTCGATTGACAACGTGAACGGGGCCATTACCGTCCAGGTTTGGGACAAGAACGAGCTTCAAGTCACGGCCGTCAAGACCGTGAAAGCCTCCAGCGAATCCCAGGCCAAAGAGGAACTGGCCAAGCTAAAGGTGATTTTTGACGCCAGCGAAAAGTCGGTCAAAATCACGACGGATTACCCTAAAGAGTCTTTCTGGTCCTTCGGCTGGCTGGGAGGAGGGACGAGCAGGAACGTGACCTTCACCGTGTTAGCCCCCAAAGGGGCCAAGATGGATCTGCAATCGGTGAACGGCTCGGTTGACGTTGGGGCGCCTGGGTCGGACGTCACCGCCGAGACGGTTAATGGCGCGGTCACTATTCACGGCGCGGCCATTCTGTCGGCGACGAGCGTCAACGGAAAGATCGTTTTTGAAGCGGACAATTTGCGCTCCATCGAAACGACGAATGGCTCCATTGAGGGCGCCGTCCGCTCCGAGAAGCCTTCGCCCGGCTCGGCGGAAACGGTCAATGGCTCAGCCACGCTGCGCTTTTCTCCGAAGGCGGCGTTTCACCTGGAAGTAGAGAACGTCAACGGGAGCATCACTTCCGATTTCGGCGGCCTCGAGGGAACGGCCCACAGCAAAGAGGGCGACGTCAACGGCGGAGGCGCCACCATCAAGATCGAGACCGTCAACGGCTCAGTAACAGTTCTCGCGGCGAAGTGATCCACCGCTTATCACCGGCCTTTCCCAGAGGCAGGACGGGGGCGCCGCGTGACGGAGAGATGACGTAACGGCGTGACGGGGCCAGAGAAAATGCGCCGCCTCCCGAAGGGCG
>JAEMPZ010000088.1 GCA_022759065.1 Acidobacteriota bacterium
CGGAACGCGGCCTTCAACCAAGGTCTCTTGCCGAGGTTGTTTTGGACAGGTGTGAGTTATGAAGGATGAATTAACGAAAAGAAGATGCGCCGGGCCTTGCTATTGGAGAGAATTGAAGTACCTCCCTTCATACTTCATCCTTCAACCTTCATACTTATCTTCACTGTCTGCGGGGCGCGCAAACAATGGCGCCGCCCCTACGAAAGATCGCAGGGTCTCTTCGCCCTTGGTGTCTTGGCGCCTTGGTGGTGAATCTTTGCGCGTGGCATTTTTATGTGCCGCGTTTAATCGGGCGGGTACTCCTTGATGGTGCTCTCGACGACCTGGCGTGAGAGCATGTGAAGCTTGTTTTGTGTGGCCGCGTAGATCTCGCGCGCCATCGCCCGCGTGCGCGGCGTCGAAGCCATGGCTTGGTAGAGCGGGCGCAGGTATTTCATCCTTCCAACTTCGGAAAGCACCTCCCGCGCCGCCGGAAACGCCGGCTCGTAGCCCGAGGCGAGCGCTATCGAAAGCCATTCGACCACGATCTCGTAATTGCGCCCGTTTGGAAGGTTGAGCTCTTCCGCGAGCCACGCGCACTCATCCTTTGGCAACGGCCTAGGGAGCCCCTGGAGGAACAGGAGCAACTGATCCGGAGCCCACCGCGTCACCTCGTCGGTGCTGGGCTTGCGCCCGCCGCTGAAGCCGCGCGCTTGGTTCTGGATGGCGTCAAGCGCATGGGATTTCGGCAGCGGCGCGTTGTTCGGAAGCCCCGGCTTGTAGAGCCAGGATTCCGCTTGCACCTCCTTGGCCAGCCCTGGAAGCTCGTGTTCGAGAAAGACGAGAAACTCATCGGTGGTGATCGAGGTGAACTTGAAGCGGGCGATGTAGGCGCGGATGAACCGGTCCCAAACGTCCCTGCCCGCGGTCTTCTCAAGAAGAGTGACAAAGAGGGAGCCCTTTTCGTAAGGCACTTCAGAATAGACGTCGTCGGGATTGAGGCCTTCGAGCTTCGTCACGAGGCAGGTCAGCGGCGAATTCTCCCCGAAGCGGGACATCGCCTGGCGAAGCGCGGCGAGCCCAAGCGCCTGGGCCATCGAGGCGTAAGCGGCGCCTCTCAGCGCCTCCAGTATGCGCCGCTCTGCCCAAACGGTGAAGCCCTCGTTGAGCCAGAAGTGTTCCACGGAGGCGTTTGTCACGAGGTTGCCGGTCCAGGAGTGAGCCAGCTCGTGGGCAACTACCGTCACGAGGGAACGGTCCCCGGCGAGGAGCGTCGGCGTGAGGAATGTAAGGCGCGGGTTCTCCATGCCCCCGTACGGGAAGGAGGGAGGCAGAACCAGCATGTCGTAGCGCTCCCATTCGTAGGGACCGAAAAGTTTTTCGGCGGTCTTGATCATTGATTCGATTTCGGCGAATTCCCACGCCGCCGCTTCAACCACTTCAGGCTCGGCCCAGATTCTGGAACGCGGGCCAATCTCTCTTGAAGCCAGGTCACCCGCGGCCAGCGCCACGAGGTAGGTCGGGATAGGCTGGGGCATGTGGAATTTGAAGAGGCGCTTATTGCCGGCCGCGGCTCGCGAACCTTGCGGCCCCGCCGACATTACAGCGGTGATGCCATCGGGAACCGTAACCTCGGCGTCGTAAGTTATGCGGGCCACGGGGCTGTCCTGCAAAGGCGCTATCGTCCTGGCGTGGTGAGGCTGGCACTGGCTGAAGAGAAACGGCTGGCGCCGCCCGCGCGTTTGCTCCGGGGAGAGCCACTGCAAGGCCACCGCGCCGGGGGAAGTTTCGTAATCTATGACGACGGCTTCAGTGTCTTGCGGAAGGATCAGCCTCAGTCGGCTGCCCAAGACCGGATCGGCCGGGGCAACTGAAAACGGCACCGGGCGGCCGTCGCTGGTAGCCACCTTTGCAATCAGAAGGTCGCGGCTGTCAAGGTCCATCGTTCCAGCGGAAGGACTCTCCAGCTTGAGCGCGGCCACGCCGCGAATAACCTTCGCGTTGAAATCAACGTCCCACTTCAGCTCCGCGTGAACGGTGCGTGGCTGCGCCGCGTCAAAATAGGAATGAGGGTCAGTCCGTGCCATGATGTTCACCTCGACTCAAAGAACAAAACGATCAGCAACATTATTCCGCCGCAAACAAGGGAAAGCGGCGGCCAAAGAGACAACAGCCGCGGCCTCGCCCCAAGGCCCACATCATTATTGTACCCGAAAAATGGATTGGCGCAAGTAGGCTAAAAGACTCGAAAGGTGAAGGGTGAAGGGTAAAGGGTGAAGGGTAAAGGGTGAAGGGGGAGGCGCGTTAAACGTGACGCGAACAAGAGGGGTTATGAGTTTTGAGTTTTGGGTTTTGAGTTAAGAAAATAACAGTACCACAACTCAAAACTCTTAACTCCTAACCCCTAACCCCTAACTCCTAACTCTTAACCCTTTACGCTTAACGCTCAACTCTTCACGCCCAACGCTTCATACTTATCTTTGCCGTGGCTGCCCAGGCGCTTGAATCAATCGCGCGTCGCCAAGGCCAATCGCCGAGAGCGGCTTTTCAAGGGTGGCGCGGTCGCCCACGGCCACGAAGACCCTCGGCGCGGACAGAAGGCGCGAGCCGGCCGCGCGAACCTCCTCAAGCGCGAGCCCCTTTACTTTGCCAAGAACGGCTTTGTAGAAATCGTTCGGCAGGTTCTGGACCCACAGCGCGCTCATGCCGTCGGCGACCTGCTTCTGCGTCTCGAAGTTCTGTGAAAACCTCAAGACCCAGTTCGCCCGCGCCGTCTCGAACTCTTCTTGCGTCACCGGCCTTTGGCCCGCCGCCTCATCAAGTTCGCGCAGTATCTCCGCCAGCGATTCAACCGTTTTGTCGGCCTGAACCGCGGTGACTATGACCCACGGAACCGCCCCGCGCTGGTTGGAAAAGAGCGACCTCGCTCCGTAGGTGTAGCCCTTGTCCTCCCTCAGGTTCATGTTCAAGCGGCTGGTGAATTGGCCGCCGAAAATCTCGTTAAAAATGAGCGCGGCCGGGTAGGCTTCGTCGCTCCTTGAAAAGGCCGGCGCGCCCACGGCGAGGTAAGTCTGCGGCGCTCCGGGCTTGTCAACGATGTAGATGCCGGAAGACGAAGCGTAACTGGGAGCAGGATTATCGTCCCCCCCGGAGCCGTGCTTCCATCCGCTCAACGAAGCGCTGGCGGCTTTTAGGGCCTCTTCCGGCGTGATGTCCCCAGTCACAAAGAAGAGCGTCCGTTCCGGGCGGTAGCACGTTTCGTAGAAAGCGCGCGCCTGCGCCGAAGGAGGCGACTTGAATGTGTCGGGCGTGCCCTCCACCGGGTGGCCGTATGGCGCCTCGGCTCCGAATAGAAGCGCTCTCAATGCCCGGTTGCCCAGCTCTCCGGCGTCGTCAAGGTCGCTCGCGAGGTCCGCTATGTGAGCCTTGCAGAGCCTTTGCAGGTCGGTTTCCGCGAGAGCGGGCTTGAGAAGGACGTCGGCCATGATGCGGAAGCCCTCCTCGAAGTGCTCGCTCAAAAGCCCCATGGTGAACGAGGCTTGCTCCCGGCCGACGTCGGTGACGATAGAGGAAGCCACTCCCTTGATCCTTTTAGCCAGGGCCAAAGCGTCAAGGCCGGCCGCGCCTTCGTCCAGAAGGTCGCCGACCAAATCGGCCAGCCCCGGCAGAACGGGCGGGTCGTAGACGGCGCCGGCGCGCACAGTGGCTTGGATGGTCACGTAAGGAAGCTCTTCCCGCCTCAAGACCCACAGCGCCGCTTTTGAGTCCAACTCGAACCGCTGGGGCTCGCCCAAGTCAAAACTCCCTTCGCGGCCCGCCGCCGGCAACGATGCCCTGTCCGGCGCCACGACCGTCACGTCAGGTTTCGGCCTGATCTCGAGCAAACCGAACGCCTCCGCGGAAAGGTGGTTCCTCGCGGCGGCGCGGACCATCTCCGGCGTGATCGCCTCGTACCTTGCTATCTCCTCGACAAGGCCTTCGGGGCGTCCCAGAAAGGTCTGATAGTGGTTCAGAAGGTCGCTCACGCCGCCGAATCCGCCGACGGACTGAAGCCTTTTCACCACGCGCGTCTTCAGCCCGGCGACGGCCGCCTTGACCTCTTCATCCAACGGCCCTTCCTCCTGGACCCTCGCTATTTCCTGCCACAGGACTTCTTCGATTCGCTCAATCTCTACCCCTGGCTGCGCCGTAACGATCACGGTGAAGGCGCCGCAAACCTCTCCGCTCGACTGATAACTCAGGACGGACTGGGCCAGGTCCTTTTCCACTTGGAGCCTCTTTACGAGCCGAGAGTCCTTTCCGTAAGTGAGCGTTGCTCCGAGCATGGAAAGGGCGGCGTCTTCGGGCGTGAACTGCTGCGGCGTCGGCCAACAGAGGTAAATCCTCGGTAGCTGGACCCGGTCATGGGCCGTGACCCTTTGACTACGGGTGAGCTTCGGAACCGACGGCTGAAAAGGCGGGATGACCGGCCCCTCTGGAATCGAGCCGAAGTAGGCCTCCGCCAAAGCCAGCGCTTCCTTGGGCAGAATGTCGCCCGCGATGCAAAGCGATGCGTTGCGCGGAGTGTAGTACCGGCGGAAGAAAGCGGCAACGTCCTCTTGCGACGCGCTGTCAAGGTCCTCGACGGAACCGATAACGGGATGGCCGTAAGGGTGGCCCTTGGGATAGAGAATGGAGGGCAAAAGCTCCTCTGCTATCCCGTACGGCTCGTTCTCCATTGTCTCGCGCCGCTCGTTCTTGACTACGTCGCGCTGATTGTCGAGCTTCTCCTGGGTGAGCGCGCCAAGAAGCCAGCCCATCCTGTCGGATTCAAGCCAGAGGGCGCGTTCCAGGTATGCCGACGGGACGACCTCCCAATAGTTGGTGCGGTCCTCGGAGGTCGAGCCGTTGAGCCTTGCCCCGATCTCTTCAAGCGGGCGGAAGAAATCTTCCGGGTAGTGTTCAGAGCCTTGGAACATCATGTGCTCGAAAAGGTGGGCGAAGCCCGTGCGGCCCGGCTCCTCGTCCTTGCTTCCCACGTGGTACCAAAGGTTCACCGCCACCTGCGGCAACCTGTGGTCTTCGTGCAACAGCACGCAAAGGCCGTTGTCCAGCACGTGCTTCTCGCATTTCAGATTAAAACGATCGGACGTTTTCGTAGGCGCCATGGCTCCTCCACAAAGAATGAGTATACCCGCGACGAAGGGCGAAAGCCATGGCCTTTGCAAGGCAAGATGAGCGATGAGGGATGATAGAGCACGGATGGCGGCAGACGGCAGCGCGAGACCACGCGCGGTCGTTGCCCGTCGTTTGCCGGTCGTCGAAAGAAAAAATAACACTCACCACAAAGGCACAAAGACACCAAGGGAAGACTCACAGGGAGGTCACGGAGGTAAGGGAGG
>JAEMPZ010000057.1 GCA_022759065.1 Acidobacteriota bacterium
GTCCTTGCGAAAAAGAGACACGGCCCAAAGCCCAGCGGCCGCGACGGTCATGCGAATGACGGTCCCTGAAAGAGCCGGCAGTTCGCCGGCAAGCCCCTGCTTCGCCATCAAGACCCCGGCCGCCTGGCAGGCCGCGCCCCCGAAAGCCAGAAGGCTGCCCCTCAAAGGGCGGCGGGACAAGCCGTCAGCCGCCTTCGCTCCCCCCGCCACCACCCATGCGATGCTCGCCAGCGTAATGACCACGCCCAGAAGTTCCCTGGCCGAGAGCCGCTCGCCCATGAACAGAAAGGCCATGAGCGCCGCCAGGATAGGCCATGAAGCCATGACCAGCATCGCGCGCTGCGTCCCAAGCTCGACAAGGGATTGGAAAAGAAGCGTGTCCCCAAGCGTCAGGCCAATCAGGCCGGAAACGCCAAGCCATGCCCATGCCCCGGCGCCAGCGCCAAGGGGAAGGAACGAGCCGTAGATGGCCAGGTGAGTCGTTCCGAGCAGGAGCACCGCGATGACCAGCCTGACGCGGTTAACGGTGTACGAGCCGATCCTGAGGCTCGCCAGCGTGAAGAAGATGGCCGTGAAAGCCCATAGGACGGACGTCGCCAGGGCCGCGGCTTCGCCGCCGACTCCATGAAAAAGATCAGCCATCCTGTTGCTTCTTCAGGTGGAGATCGAAAAAGGCGAGAATTCGCGAAAAAAGATCGGCGCGGTCCTGCTTCTCCCTTATTCCATGGTCCATCCGCGGGTAGTAAGCGGTGGTGAATGGCTTGCCGGCCTTCAGCAGCGCGTCAACCATCTGAGCGCTGTTGCCGAAGTGCACGTTGTCGTCGCACAGTCCCTGAGCGATAAGAACCGGCGCGGTGAATCCCGCCGCCGAGAAGAGCGGGGAGCTGTCGCGATAGCCACCCGCGTTCTCCCTAGGGAGCTTCAGGTAGCGCTCGGTGTAACAGCTATCGTAGTTCATCCAATCGGTGACGGGGGCGACCGCGACGCCCGCTGCAAACGTGCCCTTGGGAGCGTTCGCTATGCTATAGAGCGTCATAAAGCCGCCGTAGCTCCAGCCCCAAACGCCGATGCGGGAGGCGTCAACGAAATTCAAAGACTTGACGTAGGCGATTCCCGCGAGCTGGTCTTCGAGCTCCACTTTGCCGAGGCGGCGCAGGAGAGGGGCTTCAAACGCCGAACCCCTCCTTGCCGAGCCTCTATTGTCAATCGTAAAGACGGCGAAGCCGTTCCCCGCGAAAAGCTGCGCCGTGTACTCCCAGCGCCCGCCCCATCGGTCTTGTACCATCTGCGCGTGCGGCCCGCCGTAGACATCAAGGATCAGGGGATACTTTCGGGATGGATCAAAGTCCCGGGGCTTGTACAGCTTCCCGTGAAGGAGGTCGCCCGACGCCCCCTTGACCGTCACGAACTCGGGCGCGACAAAGCCGAACCGGCGAATGTCGTCACGCGCCGCCGAAGCCACTTCACGCGCTGTCCCCCTGCCCAACGGCCTCAGGCTCCATAAAGGCGGGTCGGCCGCGGTTGACGCGCGATCGAGCCACCACGAAAAGTTTGGGGAAACAAGCGGCTCGTGCCAGCCACGGCCATCGCTCAACATTTCGGCCTTGCCCTGGCGCAGCGATGAGCGATACAGGTTCTGGCCTATGGGATTGTCGCCTCCGGATGAAAAATAGACGAGGCCCCTCTTCTCGTCCACTCCCAAAAGCTCGTCCACGTCCCATCCGGCCGGAGTGACGGCGCTGATCACCTTGCCGTCTTTGCCGCAAAGGTAGAGGCGGGCGTGGCCGTCCCTTTCGCTTTGCCAGATGAAGCTGCCGTCCTTCAGGAACTTCGGGCCATCGGCGACGTTGACCCACGAGCGAGATTCCTCGCTTAGCACCGGCGTCACCGCGCCCGAGGCCATCTCGATTGATTTGATTTCCAGCCGGTCCTGTTCCCGGTTTAAAAGCTCGAAGAAGAGCGCCCGCCCGTCCAAGCTCCACGTTACCCTGGGCAGGTAGCCGTCGCCCGAAACCGCTTCGGGAATCCAGATCGTTGGCCCGCCATCAACCGGCGCCACGCCGAGCGAGACGAGCGGGTTCGGATCTCCGGGGAGCGGATACTTCTGCAAGCTGGCCCCCGGGTGCTTCTCGGTCAAGTCCGGAACGGGATAGGAGGGAACGGCGCTCTCGTCGAATTTCAGGAAGGCTATCCGCGATGAATCGGGCGACCACCAGAAGGCGGTGCCCATGTCCAGCTCTTCCCCGTAGAGCCAATCGGGCGCCCCGCACAGGATATCTGGCTCGCGCCCTTCGGCGAGAGTCCGCGCCACGCCTGAGGAGATGTCCAGAAGCTTCAGGGAGCCGTGGCTCGCGAAGGCCAGCCACTTGCCGTCGGGAGAGATTGCGGGGTTCCGAGCCTCTTCTTCTTTAGCCAAAAGTAGTTTCAATCCAGAGGAGGCGTTTTCCCAGAGAAACAGCCCACTGGCGCTGGAAAGCAGAAAGCGCCCTTCAGTTCCCGCCGGAGTGGCTTCGTAAAAAGAGGCGCCGCTCACGTCCTCCTTGCCGAACTGTTCGAGCTTTGAGAGGGCGGCGCGGAACCGTTCCTGGGATATCACGGTTATTGTCTTGCCGTCGGAGGCGGAAAAACCTATGAGGTCAGAGGGAGCGTGGGCCGTTTTAGCCGCGGCAAAGAAGAGGAGGAGAGCGCCATCATTAGACCACCGCGGCTGGCGCGGAAGCCCGTCGGGCGCCGCTCCCCTTTCCACCGATTCAAGCGGAGTCAGCGTCTCGCGCCCAAACGCCGCCCCGGAAAAGAGGAAAAATAAGATGCCAAGCCAGGAGAACATTAGAATCATCCGTGCGCGCATTAAATCACCTCTCACTCTGAAATTCGGCGATGAAGCGGGGTCACTCGCCTTGAAGCAGTCCGTCCAGGGCGGCGCGGTCCATGGGAGAGAGAGACAGAAATTCGACTCCCACTTCCCAGATTTCGCCTTCGCCCCTGCGCTCGTAAACAACCTGAGCCGGCGCTTCTATGAAGCCGTCCCCGGCCGCGATCGTCAGCCAGAGGGCCGTCCCTTTGCCGAAAGACTCCCTGCTGTCAAACCTGCATCCGCCGCCTCCGAGCGTCTTGGCCTTCGCGAAATGGCCAGAGTCGCTCTCGGAAGCCCTGCGCACAAGGACAGGGTTTGCCGCAGGGATTCTTGGAAACCTTCGCGTTTGGCTGGACTGGGTCATGGCATCACCATCACCTTTCCACCTCTCATCCTAAAACCTATTTTGCGTTATGGCAAGGTGCTAGCACGGCGATGTTACCCCATGCCGCCCTCAATTCGAAGGCGCCAAGGTTGGCCCTGAAGTGGAAACTATTGTATAGTTGGTGGTTGGGGGAGGCATGGTTCAAGGTTCCAGACTTAAAGCGCTTGTTCGGGACGCGAGCTTCGCGCGCCTTGATGCCGACGTGCAGAAGCTGGTCGGCGGGAAGCTCCTTCTGGTCGAGCACACGGTGGCCGAGAAGCTGAAGTCGCCCTACGTTCCGCTCGCCGAGATGGGCGCCTATCTGGCCGAGAGCCGCGGCAAGAGGCTGCGTCCAACGCTCCTGCTCCTCGTTTCAAAAACTCTGGGGTACGAAGGCGACGCCGATGTCGTTTACGCGGCGGTCTACGAATTCATCCATACCGCCACGCTCATCCACGACGACATAGTGGACGAGGCCCTCTTGAGGCGGGGCCGCCCCTCCCTCAATTCCCGCTGGGGGCCCGAAAGGGCCGTCCTTATGGGCGATTACGTCTTCATAACCGCCATGCACGTGGCGGTCACGCTGGGCTGGAGCGGCGTTCAGCCGGTCGTGGCCGACGCCGCCCTCGGCTTGATACGCGGCGAACTCATCCAGAGCCACCGCAAATGGGACCTGACCATCACCCCGAAAGAGAACCTTGAAATCATCCACTTCAAGACGGCCGGCCTGTTCGCCGCCTGCGCCCGCACGCCGGCCTTCCTGGTTGACGCGCCGCGGGAGATTCACGAGGCCCTTTGGGATTACGGCCGCTTCATGGGGATAGCCTTCCAGCTTGTTGACGACTGCCTGGACTTCAGGTCGGACGAGGGAACGCTAGGCAAGCCCGCCGGCCTTGATCTCAAAGAAGGCAAGGTCACGCTGCCACTGATTCTAATGATGGAAAACGGGACGCCGCGAGACCGCGCCTTCGTGGAGGCGCTGGTGGCTTCAAGGCGCTTCGACCCCGAGATTCTGCGCGAACTGGTGGACAGGGTGATCGAGTCCGGCATGGTGGACGAAGCCGAGGCGGTCGCGAGGGACTACGCCGCCAAGGCCGCCAAGCTCTGCGAGATGCTTCCGAAGGGCCCCGCGCGCGACGTGCTCGCGCGGCTTCCCGAATTCGTCATCCGTAGAAGATTCTAATAACCTATGTCTAACCTCTACCGCTGGATTTTTTTCGACCTTTTCGACACGCTCTGCGCGGTCAACGAGCCGGTGTACTACGAGGGAAAAAGGCGCGCGGCCGAAGCGGCCGGCCTCTCTTACGAAGTCTTCATGAAGGCGTGGAAAGCCACAGGCCCTCAAGCGAGCGTGGGGCAAATCCGCGACCCATACGCGAGGGCGAAGGCCGCGCTCGAATCGTGCGGCATTTCCGACAGGGCGAAAATAGCGATCGTCGCTGAGCTTGACGTGGAGACGATCCGCCAGTGCGTCTTCTTCTATGAAGGGGCGCGGGAGGCGCTCGCCTCCATTCGCCAGGCCGGCTTCAAGTTAGGGCTTATCAGCAACGCCACCGCGACGACCGCCTTCATTGTTCAGCCCCTGGGGCTGCGCGAGAAGCTGGACCTGCTGGTCTTTTCCTACGAAGCAAAGGCCGTCAAGCCTGACCGGGCGATATTCGATTTGGCCCTGCGCCGCTCCGGTTGCCAGGCGGGCGAAGCGCTCTTCGTCGGTGACGGGGCAAATCACGAACTCGACGGAGCGCGCGATGCGGGGTTCGCGACGCTGTGCATGGACCACCCCGTCAAAGCCGAGAGCTTTCGCGACCGCGACGGCCTCTCCGGCCCGGACCACAAAACCGTCCACTCTTTCGCCGAACTGCTCGCCCTGCCAGAGATTCAACAACCGGCAGGCACGATGGAAGACGTAAGACGTAAGACGTAAGACGTAAGACGTAAGACGTTAGACGATAGACGTAAGACGTAAGACGGCAGACGGACGCGCAAGCCCACGCGCGGTCGTCGTTCGTCGTCGGCCGAAAAAAGAAAAACACTCACCACCAAGGCACAAAGACACCAAGGGAAGACTCACAGGGAGGTCCGGGAGGTAAGGGAGGAAAGATTTCACCACAAAGGCACAAAGGACACAAAGGGGAA
>JAEMPZ010000015.1 GCA_022759065.1 Acidobacteriota bacterium
CTCTTTCATCTATCATCCGTCATCTCTCATCTGTCCTTAGTGCCCTTTGTGCCTTGGTGGTGAATGTCTTTCCTCCCTGACCTCCCCGTCCTCCCTGTTAATCTTCCGCGTTGGTTTGGTGGCGACTTGGCATAAAAAAAGGAGGGCCAAAAGGCCCTCGAGGGTTGGAGGAAGGAAGTTGGGATAAGGAGGTTATGCCAAGGGTTGCGCGAAGCTCCCTTGCGGGGGAACCCACGCCTCCTCGGATGATTCTATCGGGTGGTAGGCCAGCGAAGAACGGATGAGCTTCGCCATTTCGGTGTGAAGCCCGTGGCCGCCCTTGTGGACTATCACGTGCGCCTTGAGCGCGAAACCGCACAACGACAAGTCGCCGAGCACGTCGAGAATCTTATGCCGCACGAATTCGTTGGCGAACCTGAGATGGTCATTGAGCACCTTGTTCTCGTCCAGGACAATTGCGTTGTCCTTGGAACCGCCAAGAGTAAGCCCCTTCACCCGCAACATTTCAATGTCTCGCATAAACCCGAAGGTGCGGGCCGGAGCGATCTGGTCCTCGAAGGTTGCCGAAGTGATCGGGATCGTCACCGTCTGTTCCCTGATCAGCGGGTGGTCGTAGTCCACCGTGTAGGTGACCCTCAGCTCCTGCGAAGGCATGAGCCTTATCCAGCGCCCGCCGCCGCCTGCTTGAAGAGGACGGACTATTCTCAGGTAGGGCCTGGTCCGGCTCTGTGGGACCGTTCCAGCCTCGCGGATCATGTAGACGAAAGAGGCCGCCGAGCCGTCCATGATCGGCACTTCCGGGGCATCGAGCTCGA
This sequence comes from Acidobacteriota bacterium, assembly GCA_022759065.1. Classification (GTDB taxonomy): domain Bacteria; phylum Acidobacteriota; class UBA4820; order UBA4820; family DSQY01; genus JAEMPZ01. The sequence goes on from JAEMPZ010000015.1 coordinate 816, forward strand.
TGACCGCGTTGTCAACTCCCATGCAGTAAAAGGCTGCCAGGAGGTGCTCGACGGTGCTGACCGTGAGGTCTCCACTCCCCAGCGTGGTCGCGAAGTCCACGCGGCCGACTTCCGAGGCGCAGGCGCGAATCTCGCCTCCGTCCTTGTCAAGCCTGCGGAAAATGATGCCGGAGTCAGGCTGGGCTGGCAGCAGGCGCAGAAGCACGGCCTTGCCGGAGTGAAGCCCCACGCCGGTGCATTGAATGTCGTTTTTCAGCGTGCGTTGATAGTACACTCGCCCCTCCGCCGACGGTACTAAGCAAGAATTGTGCCCATTGCAAAGACCTTTGTTTTCAATTAGAAATGCGTTCGCCGTGGCCTTTGTGCCACACGCCGCTGTGTCCTTCACGCCACTTTCCCAAAGCTGAGCGAAGGAAGCCCTGTAGCTCAATGCCGAAGGACCTTTGTTTGGCAAAGTTGGATGAAACAGCGATGTATCCCTTGTAACGGCGCTATGGGCCCTACTGCTGAAACGGCGGGTACGCCGCAACGGCGGCGGGCTCTGGCGCAAGCGCATCCTGCTGGACCTGCAACCCGATGGGATCGCCCCCTGGAAAGAGGCGGCTCAATTCTGAAGCGGCAAGGCGCCTGTGGATCGCCGCGCGTGCGCTTCAGGCCATTGCGAATCCTTCACCAATCACAAGTCACTAATCACCAGTCACTTTTCTCGATGTGGCTTCGCCAGGATGCCAGGACTGTTTCACGGTGGGCGCGCAGCTTTTCTTGGGCGCGGGCAAAGCCGGGCGATGCGGCTGAAAGCGCCTCAAACGCGCTTTTGCAGTCGCGCCGCGCGAGCGGGCGCGCGAAGAGCATTCTGAAATTGAGAAGGAGCCTTTCCTGCCAGGCCCAAGAGGCGCGCAAGGCCAACGCTTCGCCGGCCTCAAGGGCGCCGGCCTCCTCAAGCCGCTTCATCAGGGCCAAAGTCCCCCCCGCTTCTCTCTTTACGCCGAAGCGCCTCTGCAGCAGAAGCAGCAAGGTGTTGAGATGAAAAAGCCCGCCTGGGGAAAACTTGATTTCTCCCTCGATGGATGGCGCGCTTTTGTCGAGCCTGGACAGAAGCTCGATAAGGCGTGAAGGAGAGCCCTCCGGCAATGGCTCCTTTTGGAGCTTTTCCCAGAGCGCCTCAAGCGCGGGCTTTCCCAGCGAGAGGTTTCCTGCAACCGGCCGGGCCTTGAGGTAGGAGAGCCGCTCCCATTCCTGGGCGTTTTGGGAACCGAAGTAGGCAAGAAGGGCCTCGCTCGATACTATCGGCGGTCCAGAATCTCCGTGGGGGCGAAGCCTCAGGTCCACGGGGTAGAGCGCGCCGTAGCGGGTCACGCCGGTGAGCGCGCGGACGAAGCCCCTGACCAATTGGATTTCAAGAGAGGCGGAGCGCTCCGGCGCCTCGGGAAAAAGCCATTCGCGGTCCTTCAAAAGGACGACGTCGAGGTCAGAGCCTGGAAGCATCTCTTCGAACCCGAGCCGCCCGAGTCCCAACAGGCACACTTTGTCAATCAGCGCGCCTTTGGCCAGCCCCTCCTTGCCCTCAAGCGCCGAGGCCGCTTCGGCCAAGGCGGCGTCAACGACTTCTGATGCGAGGCGCGTATGCCACTTGTGAGAGAATCCGATGTCAAGGTCAGGCATTAAAGTGGCGGCGGCGGCGAAGCGGAATAACGCCTGCTTGTGGGCAAAGCGAAGAGGCTCGCCAGAGGCGGAAGGGGGAAGGATGCTCGCAAAACTTTCTCCCGTGGCCCTCAGGGCATCGAAGGAGATGTTGGCGGCAAGCTCCGGCCATCTCTGCGCCCAGTCGAAAAGGGCTGGGCAACGGACGACAAGCCTCAAAAGCAGGGAAAAGGCCATCGGGCGACTCGCCAGGTATCCAACCAGTCCTGGCTGCGAGGCCAAAGAGGGGACGAGCCTGCAAAGCGACAAGAGCGCTTGGAAAGGATCGGGAGAAGCGGAAATCTCCTCCACCAGAGCGTCAAGCGAGGCGACGAGGACCTCGCGGTTTTCTGCGGCTGCTTCCCGCGCGATGCTTAGAGCGGCCTCGGTAAAGAGAGGCAGCGCCCGCCCGGCGTCCCGAATATTGGCCCGAACCAACATTTCGCGAAGCGATTCGGGGGCAAGGATATCCTGCTCATAACGTTCCGCGCGGCCCGCGCCAAGCCTCTCCACCACCTCGGCGAAGAAACGGGAGAGAGCAGCGCGGCTTTGCTCCAAGGCGCGCCGCAACTCGGGGGTTCCCTCGAAGGCGAGGAACCTGGCGAGAGCATTCATTCCCTCGTCGCTCTCGGGCAACCCGTGCGCCTGGCGCATCCCCTGAACCTGGGCAAAGTGTTCCGCCCTGCGCAAAAGCAAGTAGGCGCGGACGACTTCCCCCCTCTGCGCGTCACCGATAAGCCCGCGCTGCCTCAGCCTTGCCAGCGCCATCAGGGTTCCTTGATCGCGAAGCCAAGGATCCTTCGGCCCGAAGGCAAGCTGAAGCGCCTGGACCCCAAACTCGGCATCACGCAGGCCTCCCGGCCCCTCCTTGATGTCGGTCTCCGCCTTGTTGCCAAGGCTTTTTTCGAGATGGGAGAGGGTCTGAAGGCGCATGGAGCGCACGCTCTCGCCGACGACCTCCGCGGGGACCGGCCGGTAAATGAGAGGGCCCATCTGCTTGAGGAACTGTTCCCCGGCTGACAAGTCACCGGCCACCGGCCGCGCCTTCACCCATGCCTGCCTTTCCCATGTTTCGGCGAAGGCGCGGTAGTATCCAAGCGCCGCGCCGAATGAGAGCGTCAGCTCGCCGTCCCGGCCACGGGGCCTGAGGTTGGGGTCAATCCTCAAGCAGGCGCCATAGATGGTCGGCCTTGAAAGCAGGGCGATCGCCTGGCGCACCCAAGCGTTGAAAAAGGCGGAATTGGAAACGCCCCTGTCGGTTTCCCCCTCCTCCTCGTAAAAAAAGACCAGGTCAACGTCCGAAGAGTAGTTAAGTTCGTTGCCTCCCAGCTTCCCCAAACCGAAAACAACCAGGGAAGCCTGGACCGGCCGGCCATCCGCCCCCAGCTTCTGGGGCATGCCGAGCCTTTCGCGCAGCTCCTGGTATGTGACGGCCAGCGCCCTCTGAATCAGAACCTCGGCCAGCAGCGAAAGCTCTCGGGTTACCTCCTCGAAAGATAGGAACCCGTGAATGTCTTGCAACAAGATTCTCGCGCTCTGCAAAAGCTTGAAGAGGGCAAGGCCCGCCGCGGTTTCGGAGGATGCAACTCCCATAAGGTGCCTGCCAAGTGCCTCATCCATCTTCTGCGCGCCGAGCCCCCCGGCGATTCGGCTTTGGGCGCTGACCATTTTCAAGCGGCGCTCGTTGGAAAGCAGGGCGAGAAAAAGCGGCTCGCTTGTCCCGGCCAGGTAGGCGAGATCTAGAAAGAGGAGCTCCTCGCCGGGCAGAGGCCTTGATTCGGCCCAACGGCCGAGAAGCGACATGGCGCGGCCCGGGTCGGGAATCCGGCTTTTATGGGCATCAAGAAGCGCCGCGAAGGCAGGGCTGAGCCAGGATGGGCGAAAGGGACATTCCTCCATCGCGCTTAGTTTAACCAATCAGCGAGCCGCGCGCCAGGGGACAAGGCCACGCCGGGGGAAATCTTAGTCGTATCGGTGTGCCGGCGTGCCGGCGTTAAGGGCAGGCTATTGGTGGGGAAAAGTGTGAAGCATGAAGGCGGAAGTGTGAAGAGTTAGGAGTTAAGAGTTAGGGGTTAGGAGTTAGGAGTTAGGAGTTGAGGTGCTGTCATTTTTTTAACTCAAAACTCAAAACTCGCAACCTAATACTCAAAACCCCCTCTTGTTCGCGTCACGTTTAGCGCCCTTCAACCTTCATAATTCATACTTCATACTTGCTTTTGACCGCCTACAGCCTAAGAACCTACGGCCTCGCGATTTCTCCGCGCGCTGCCCCGCCGCCTTGACAGCGGATGCAATGATTATTATTCTTGCGTCTGGGAGGTGGCAATGGAACCGGTCGTTCTCATCATGACCACGGTGGGATCGGAAGAGCAGGGAATCCAAATCGCGCAGGCCGTGGTGGAGCGCGGCCAGGCCGCCTGCGTCAACATAGTCAAGCACATAAGGTCCATCTACCGATGGAAAGGCGAGATATGGGACGACGATGAGTACCTGCTTCTAATCAAAACCCGCGAATCTCTTTTCCCGGCCGTGCGCGACACCATTCGCTCGCTTCACAGCTACGAGCTGCCGGAGGTCATCTGCGTCCCTGCCAACAAGGTGGATGAGCGGGTGCAAGGCTGGATCATGGATACCACGGTTCAAAAGGAAAGGCCTCAAGCCGACAAGCCAAGCGCGAAGGATTAGGCAGGTGGCGAGGCTATAGGCTTTAGGATGTTAGCAAAAGATGCATTGCTTGCAGCCTACAGTCTACAGTCTATCATCCCTTCACATCCTCTCAACGGCCATCGCAACGCCGTTGCCTCCCCCGAGGCACAA
>JAEMPZ010000067.1 GCA_022759065.1 Acidobacteriota bacterium
ATTCACTATTCACTATTCACTATTCACTATTCACTATTCACTATTCACTATTCACCAGTCACCACTACCTTTATCTCTTGCCCCATCACGCCATGAACACGCCCTGCTTGAAAGCATAGTGCCCGGCGCCAAGCTTTTTCGCCCTGTACATGGCCACGTCCGCGTCCTGAAGCAATCCGCAAGGCCCTTCGCAAGGTTCATGAAAGAGCGCGATGCCCACGCTTCCATAGACTCTCGCCTCCTTGCCATCGAGCGCGTATGGTTCGGCCATCCTGGACAGTATGCGCTTGGCGAAGGCCACGGCCTCAGTCTCGTTCGTAACCTCTTCCAAAAGTACCGCAAATTCGTCGCCGCCGAAACGGGCAACCGTGTCGCACGTGCGCACGCATTCCCGAAGGCGGCGCGAAACATCCCGAAGAAGCGCGTCCCCAGCCGAATGGCCGAAACGGTCGTTGATGTTCTTGAACTTGTCAAGGTCAATAAACATCAGTGAGAATCCCCTGTCGGGGCTACGCATTGCGCGCTTGCAAGAAAGGGAAAGCCTGTCCATGAAGAGCGTTCGGTTCGGCAGGCCGGTGAGGGGATCATGGAGGGCATCGTGGGTCAACTGCACCTCCAAGGCCTTGCGCGCCGTTATATCCATTTGCAGGCCGGCGAGCCGGAGAGGCTTTCCGTCTGGATCCCGCGCCGCCTCTCCGCGGGTCAAGACCCATGCGTAGTGCCCGTCTTCGCACTTGATCCGGTGCTCGTGTTCAAGGCGCGGAGTGGTACCGGATAGGTGCGCTTTAATCTGCGTCTGAAGCTCCGCAACGTCTTCTGGATGGACCAGGTCAAACCAAGCCTCGGCATCGCCAGTCGTCTCCTTGGCGGGACACCCCAACATGCTCATCCATCGCGCCGAGCGATGGAGCTTGCCGGAGTTGAGGTCCCAGTCCCAGAGGCCGTCATTGCTTCCCCTAACGCTCAGCGCCAGCCTTTCCGCGCTGTCGGTTATCTGTTTCTCGGCCAGTTTGGACTCCGTTACGTCGCTCCCGGTGGCAATAAAATGGGTGATGGCTCCGCCAACATCCAGGACCGGCGTTATGGTTTTTTCCTCGTAATAGAGGCTTCCGTCCTTCCTTTTATTTACAATCGTGCCGTGATAAGAGTTGCCGGATAGGATCGTATTCCACATATGCTTGTAATACGCCTCTTCATATTCGCCCGATTTGAGGATTCGCGGCGTCTTGCCGAGCGCTTCGGCTTTGCTAAAGCCGGTCACCCGCTCGAAGGCGCCATTGACGTAGAGAATGACGCCCGCCCTATCGGTCAAGACGACCGACTCGTCAATTTGCTCTATGGCGCTCGAAAAAAGCCTGAGCCAGTCTATGTGATCCGTCATGGCCTATCCCCCTTTACTAATCCGAGCGGCAATGGGCAGGCCCTTTCCCGTCCCGATTATCGAAACTATTCCCACGCTCATAGTATTCCATAAACATTGCACGACGCAAATCGCAAGGGTATATTGATTGACGGGGAGATGCGGCATGAGAAGGATGACATTGGCGTTGTGTTCGGCCATCCTAGTGGCAACGGTGGCCGCGCCTTCGCGGGGAGCGGAACCATGGAGCTTGCTATTGCGGGTAAGGGACGCGCGAACGGGAGCTTCTCTCGATGCACGGGTCCAGGCGCAGCTCAAAGACGAGGCGCCCGGCGAGATCATAGTCACTTCAGGCAAGCCGGCTTCACTTATAGTGCCGGGCGACGAAAGATTGACGGCCGTTAGCGCAGGCCATCTGCCTCTGGCCGCATCGTTCAATCCAGGAGCGGGCGAGGCAATGCCGGTGACATTCTGGTTGTCTCCAACTAGCCCAGAGCCTACATCGGCGTGTATCGAAGAAGGAATGGGCCTTATCAGAGGCTGGCTCCATGACGCCGTCACGTTGGCTCCGTTAGAGGGAGCAATGGTTTATCTGGAAGGGGTGCCGGAAGCCGTATTGTCTGGAAAGGACGGCGGATTCGAGCTTATCTATGCCGCGCCGCCGAATGATGCTAGCGACAGTACAGCCTTAGGCACGCTTGTAATTGAGGCGCCGGGGCACACGGCGCTGCGAATTTCCGGCGTCGTGCTCGCGGGAGACATGCTGAGCCTGACCGAAGACTTAAAACCGGGCGAGGGGGCCGAAGAGAAGGACATCGCCCCAATGGCGCTGAGGGGCGAAGAGGACCAACTGGCCCACCAGAGCGCACCGCTTCCCACCTTAGACCAATCAGGCGTCACTGGGGAAACTCTCCCGCAGGCGGTGACCAATATCAATCTTGTAGGCATGACTCCACCAGCCTCCATTCGCGTGGGCATGAACTGTTCCTGCGCTTCTTGTTCATCGGTCTCTGTATACTCGCTCGAAGATTATGTCGCCCGTGGATTGGATAACGAGTGGATCAGCTCGTGGGCTTCCCATTCGCTCAAGTCGGGTTCGATCGCATACAGGTCTTATGGCGCTTGGTACACGTACCATCCTATAAACTCCAACTACGATATTTGCAGCAGCACCTGCTGCCAGGCATTCGACCCCGCGCAGTACAGCGCCTCGCAAACGGCCGCCAACGCGACGGCCGGCTTCATGCTACAGGAAGGAGGCTCGCTCTTCAGGGCCGAATACTCGGCCGAAAACAACTGCCTTCTTGGCTCCCTCTCATGCACCAACGGCGACCTTTCGTGCGGCGACGGCTATGCTGGTTCGCCCGCAAACAACTGGCCGTGCCTTGCTGACTCCGTCTGCGCGGGCCAGAGCTGTTATGGGCATGGGCGCGGCATGTGCCAGTGGGGAACGCAAAGGTGGGCCTCCAACCAGGGCCAACTTTGGAACTGGATCGACAACCACTACTACAACAACTCCGGCAGCGGTTCAGGCAGCCGCGCGGCATACATCACCAGTCCCATCACGATGTCGTCCTTCTCTCCATCGCCCGCTACCGTCGGAGCGGGAGCGACATTCACTATAAACGTAACGGCGGTCAACTCGTCCTCGCTCTCCCACGCCCAAATCATGATAGGGGCCAGCCTTTATTCATCTTCAGCGGGCTATATTTCGGACCCAGCTCACGATACGAAGGTCACGCTGGCACCGGGGACCAACAGCGTGTCGCGCCAATTCACAGTGCCAAGCGGAAACGCGCCAGGCCACTACGACCTGATCGTGGCGCTTTGGTACGACACAAACGGAGATAACGCCATCACGGGATCGGACCTCGCGCTCCTTTCATCCACGTCGAGCGGCGCCGTCACAGTCGTTTCATGCGCCTCCGACGCTTCTTTTGATTGGAAGGCAGACTTCTATTCGGGCGCCGCTTTTAACAGCTATGTTTTTTCCAAGAGCACGCCCAAGCCAGCCGGACCGAGCTCGTGGTCGGATTGGGGAAGCGCTAGTCCCTATCCCGGCTGCGTTCCATCCGACCAGTTCTCGATCCGCTGGACCAAAACTCTCTATTTCGCCGGGGGCACATATCGCTTCCTCGTGGGAAGCGACGACGGGGCGCGTCTCTATGTTGACGGCGCGAAGGTCCTGGACGCATGGATTGACAGAACATACACCGAGAGTACGGTAGATGTAACCCTGGCTGCCGGAAACCACACGATTGTCATGGAGTATTACGAGGATGCCGGTTCGGCTGTGGCTAGGCTTGACTGGTGGGCGCTGCCGGTGGCCGTTCCAAACGGCGGCAGCGTGCCGGGGCAGGCCCTAGGGGCCAGCCGGTCCACGGTCAGCGGCTCGACAATCCACCTGACGTGGGGAACATGCGCCTCCTCGTCCGGCTACGCCCTTTACTACGGTAACCTTGCAGGCGTTGGTTCAGCGGCACTTTCCGGCGCATCATGCTCCATGGGAACCAGCGGAAGCGCTGATTGGACTGGCGTCCCCTCCGGCGACCTCTTCTTTTTAATGGTTTCCCAGGACGGACGGGGCGACGAGGGCTCTTGGGGAACGACGAGCGCTGGTGCTGAACGGGGCGGCACTTCGGCTTCCGGCCTCTGCGGCAACAACGCCAAAGTAACCGGCGTGAACTGCCAATGAGCTAACGGCGACAGCGCTCGGAGTGCTTGCGAACTCACGTCGAATACGGCGCCATCGGCGGCATGTTATTTTGCAGGCAACGCTAAAATAAGTCCGAGCGGGAAGGCGGCGCCTTCCCGCTCGTGTCACTATCTATCTTCCAAAAGCTATCCGCACTTGCAGGAACAGTTCCCGCTCCGGCGCCGGCTGGTACGAGTTGCCGTCGGGGTCGGGTTCGGTGAAGGCTATGTACTCCTTGTTCCCCAGGTTGCGCCCAAAGAGCATAACCTCCCCGTTCGTCCTCGTGGTTTTCCACTTGTATCCGACGCGGGCGTGGTAGAGTGTGTAACCGCCTATGTAGGGAATATTCGTGAAATCAACATAGGCGCGGCTCTGCATCTCCGCGGCGGCGCCGAAGCTCCAGTTCGAGCCAAGGTCGTATTGCAGGTCGAGATAACCCTGGTGCTTAGGCGTGTTGGGAAGATAGTTGCCGCTTTCGTTTAGCCCCTCGGCCGAATAGAGCGTGGTGTAGATAAAGTCACAGTAGGTGTATGCAAGCTGGGCCCTGAATTCGGGAACCGGCCGCCAGGCGAGGGCCAGCTCCAGGCCGTTGCGGCGGGTAGAGCCGGCGTTGCGGTAGAAGGTTTCGAGCGGGCGTGAGGTGACTCGGTACCGCTGGTATTCGTTGTCCGTCGTCAGGTGGTAAAGCGCGACGTCGTAAGATAGGGTCTTGCCGATTGCGCCCCTGGCGCCCACCTCTTCGCCCTGTGATTCCGCGGGGACCAGCTCCTGGTTGAATCCTCCTATCTGAAGAGGGTTGGCGACTAGCTGCTCGGTGTTTGGCGGCATGAAACCCTGGCCCCAGCTCGCGTACAACCCGAAGTAGGGAAGCGGGTTGAAGGTGACGCCCGCTCGTCCAGTCGTCTTCGTGAAGCTCTTGGAACCACTAAGGTCCATTCCGCCCGCCTTCAAATTGTCATTGAGCTCGTTGTGAATGTCGTCGTTACGCGCGGCGAACACCAAAGCCCAGCGTGGGTTCAGTTCGACCCGGTCCTGCGCCCAAAAACCGGCCGAGCGCTGGTGAATGCTGTTGTCGGAGCGCTTGTCCGTCCCCTCGACCGCGCCGCCGATGTTCGGCCTTGTGTAAGCGGCTATGTCCTGCCAAT
>JAEMPZ010000026.1 GCA_022759065.1 Acidobacteriota bacterium
GAAAGTTAGAAGGTCAACTAATGCAATTACCGCGCACGGAAGGGCATCTTTCGCTCTCTCACCTTCTCACCCTCTAACTTTCTTACTTCACTACTCCGCCCGTCCCTTGTACAAGCTATTTGGGACAGTCGCGTTGCTTTCCTTCGGGCTCCTGGAGGAAGGCATCGTCCTTCCAAAGGATGTCGTCCTGGTAACAATTGGTGGTCACGTGTTCTTCAGGGACGCCCTCGTCGCCCTGTACGCCGTCCGAGCCGAGGCTCATGAGGATGAAAGAGGAAGCTTCGCTGTTCGCGCCGTAAAGGTAGGGATGGCCCCAACCGTCGGCCTTTGGGAGCGCTTGAATGTAATCGGGCACAAGGTATTTCTGCAAGGGGTCTATCGTGCCAAGGCCGAAAGTTTCCGTGTCGCTCTGATTGACCGGGGGATAACTGCCTTTGTCCGCGTGGTATGCCTCCAGCGCGCGCGCCAAAGTTTGTATGTCAGCAACGCTTCGTTTTTGCTGGGCTCGCGCCTTTGCGTCCAAGAAGTTCGGAATGGCAATTGCGGCGATGATGCCAAGGAGGCAGAAGCCGATCAAGACTACCGCCGCGATCACAAGGGTGATAACGACCACTTTGCCGCCTTTCTTCGGCGGCTGAGGCGTTGTTGGTGCTGCCGGTGCTGCCGGCGTTTTTGGTTGCGCGGTAACCGGTTCAGGACCAGCCGTTTGATTCTGGCCGGGAGGGGCTTCGGCAATGCTCTGCGCCGGGGGCGCTGGCGCGGTGGGCGGCGCGGGAGCTGCCTGAGGCGGTTCCGCTGCTGTCTGCGCCGGCGCTCCGCACTGGGTGCAGAACCGCGCGCCTTCAGGATTCTCCGCTTTGCAGTTGGGACATGTCCAGCTCATGGCAACCCTCCTTTGAAGGTTGAAATCTAGCAGTTTAGCAACTGGTCGTCAAGCTAAAAATAAAAGGCCGGGGCAAAAGCTCCGGCCTTTACGAGGCTTGGCAAAAGCAGAGGGGCCTAGAAAATCCGGCCGCTTACCGGGATGACTATGACCTTCTTGTTGGTCGCGATTGTCACTTTGCCGTCGAATTCGCCCTCTTTGACCTTCTTTGGGTCAAGGTGAATCTTGATGCTGTAACGCTGGTCGGGCGTAGTGGCCTCTGAAGTGACGGCCAGGAATGGGACGGACGACTCGACCTTGTTAACCTTCAGTTCAGGACCCGTTTCAAAGGCGACTGTCACTAGCTTGTTGAGCGCCGGATCCTCTGGGTTTTGCATGATGTAGTCCTTGCTGAGGCCAGGGAAGACGACTTCTTTGGGATAAACGGTCAAAGGCTCGCGAATGGTGCCGAAGACGTTGAGATTGAGCGTCGGCGCTTTGGGGTGGGTCGTGCTGAGGACGAACCGGCCAGTGATCGGCCCAACGGGATAGTTGGCGGGCACGGTTACCTTGAAGTGCGCCGTCAAGCCGTCTTTGTCGGATGTGACATCGTATCGGAGCTTCGTGTCCTCTGTCTGGACCTGCGTGATCTTGAAAGGCGTGTTGTCCTCGGAATGGATGGTGAATTCCTTCTCTACCGGCTGGCCTTCAAAAACCAGGCCGCACTGCTGGTTTTCGGAAGGCTGGACCGAGAGGATGGCCTTCACGTCGGCCTTGATGGTGAGCTGAAAGTTCTGCATGGCTTGGTCATTCGTGAAGACTTGAATGGTCTTAACGATCGGCCCCTGGTATGCCTGGGTGTTGACAGTAGCGCTGATTTTGCCTGATTTGCCCGGGGCAATTTCATGGTCGAAGCTGGCCACGGTGCAACCGCAGGCCGGCTGGACGCGCTGAATCTGTAGGGTGCCCTCGCCCTTGTTTTCGAGAATGAACTCGGCCTGGACCGGGCTTCCTTTTGAAATGGCGCCGGCGTCAAACTCGGTCTTGTTGATGACCAGCTTTGGCGGCTTTTCGCTGCCCTGAACCGGCTTGAGCTCCGCGGGCTGTCCTTCACCCTGCTTGACCGGCATTTTTGACTGCCCAGGCTGTGGATTGATCGGCTTGATTTTCAAAGGAGTGGCCGGCGGGGGCTGTGGGGGAGTCTCCTGTGCGAAACTGGCGAAAGCGAAGATGGCTAGTGCGGTTCCGAGAAGGGCTGCAATGCGTTTTCTCATCGTAAGGTCTCCTTATAAATACCAAGGGTTAAAGTTACAGCGGAAAGACCATTTTGTCAAGAATGCCAATTCGGCAGCCCACGATCACCTTGACCCCCATCCAAGCTTTTCCCTTAGCAGAGAGAAATAATCACGGTCTGGAAGGCCCACAAGAGCGACTGACTGGCTGGACCTCTCCACGATGACGCGGTCTCCGACCTGAAGCGGCTGGCCCATCTGGCCGTCAGCCGTCAGATAAACCTTTTCGGAATCGGCCAGCAGCGTAATGGAGACCGGCTCGCTGGCATCGAGTATTATCGGCCTCATCGTAAGGGTGTGCGGGCAGAGCGGGGAAAGGATGAGGGCATTCAAGCCGGGAACGATTATAGGGCCTCCCGCGGCTAGATTGTAAGCGGTCGAGCCGGTTGGGGTGGCCACGATGAGGCCGTCCGCGCGCATGTCGGTCAGCCATCGCCCTCCCGCCTCCACCCGGAAATGGGTGATTCTCGCCAACGCCGCCTTTGTCACGACGGCGTCGTTCAGGCAGTGGAAGACCTCGACCGTCTCGCCATTGCGCACAAGTGAGGCTACCAGCATCATCCTTCGCTGGATCACGGCCTTTCCATCGTCAAATGCTTTGAGGGCCGTCGTCATCTGGTCCACGGTTACTTCGGTCAGGAACCCCAGGTGCCCGAGATTGACGCCAAGGATCGGAACATCCCTGCGATGGACGTGGCGCGCGACGGAAAGCAAGGTGCCGTCTCCGCCCAAAACCACGATCAAGTCGCACCGCTCCGGCATTTCGGAGCGCTCCGCGACCGGCCTATTGTTGCTCGCGGCCATTATTTGGCTGGAAGCGGGGTCAAGAACGGCGGGATGGCCGGCGCCGTCGAGCCAGGAAAGCAGCTTCTCCAATGTAGGCCTGGCCAGTTCCGGCTGAGGCTTCGTGACTACGCCAACGGTTATCACTTCGGCGCTCCCTTCTTCGCTGGAATCAGATAAAGAAAATACTCCTGATTCCCTTTGGGGCCTTTCAAGTGGCTCTTGGCCACGCCTTTTACAGTATACCCCAACAGTTGCGCGGCGGCGATGATTCCATCAACGGCCGCCTGCTGTTCCTCTTCGCCGCGCACCACTCCTCCCCGCCCGACGCGGCCACGCCCCACTTCAAACTGCGGCTTGACGAGGGCCAGGAGCCGGGCCTTCGGCGCGGAACAAAGAATCGCGGGCAAAAGGAGCTTGAGCGATATGAACGAAGCGTCCACCACTACAAAGTCGGGGTTGAATGGAAGCATCTCCTGTTTCAGGTGGCGCGCATTGACGCCTTCGAGCGACGTGATTCTTGGATCGGACCTCAATCGCGCGTCAAGCTGGCCGTGCCCCACGTCCAAGGCAACCACCCGCCTGGCTCCACGCTGCAACAGGCAGTCCGTGAAACCGCCCGTTGAAGCCCCGACGTCCAGGCAGTCGAGGCCGGAAACATCAATGCCCAAATCTTCCATCGCCCCATCAAGCTTCATGCCTCCCCGGCTCACGAATGGGCATTTGGGGCCGCGCAGCTCAAGGGGAACGTCGTCAGGAAGGAGCTGTCCCGGCTTCTCGATGCGCCTCTCACCGCTGTAAAGCTGGCCGGCCAGGATGATTGCCTGCGCCTTCTGGCGGCTCTCGGCCATGGACCTTTCCACGACCAGAATATCAGCCCGCTTTTTCACCTGTCCCTGTCAACCACGAAGTGGGCAAGCTCGCGCAGGGCGAAGCTTGAGTCTCCAAGAGGGGAAAGCGCCCGCAACGCCTCCGAGAGCAAGCGGTCGGCGTGGCGGCGAGCCCCGTCAATGCCCCAAGCTTTTACGAAAGTCGCTTTCCCTGTCTTGGCGTCTTTGCCGGGCGTTTTGCCCATGGTCTCTTTGGTCTGCGTCGCGTCGAGAATGTCGTCCACCACCTGGAATGCCATCCCAACCGCGGCGCCGTAGCGCTTGAGCGCCGCCAGGGATTCGGACCGCGCCCCGGCCCATATGCCACCGGCAAAGAGGCAGGCTTCAAGGAAAGCTCCGGTCTTCATGCGGTGGATCTTGGCCAGCTCCTCGATCTTTACGTCACCCGCGCCCTCCGCCGCCAAATCAAGCGCCTGCCCCCCGGCCATCCCCTGCGTGCCGAGAGCCCGAAAAATCATGCGAGCCGCCTTGGAGCGCTTTGCCAGGTATGTTGCGCCCTTTGGCCGCGTGACAAGAAGCTCCGCTCCAAGCGTGAGAAGCGCGTCACCCGCCAGAATTGCGAGAGCTTCGCCGAAAACAACGTGCGAAGTCGGCTTGCCGCGCCGCAGGTCATCGTTGTCCATCGCGGGCAGGTCGTCGTGAATAAGGCTGTAGGTATGCAAAAGCTCAAGGGCCACCGCGGCGGGCAGCACCTCGGCGGGCTTGTTCCCGCCACAGGCTTCGTAAGCGGCCATGGCCATCACGGGCCTGATTCGCTTGCCCCCGGCCATGACGCTGTATCTCATTGCTTCGTGGAGCCGCGCCGGCTCCTGAGTTGCCGGTGGCAAAAGATCAGCAAGGCAGCGTTCCACCTCCGGCACCCACTTGGCGAACGCCGTCGCGGTCACTTTGGAGCCCCGCTCTCTTCAAGGTTCGGGCCGTGACTTTCGACGGCATCGCCGGCGTCAAGCCCGTCACCGGGGCGATTTTCATCGAATGGCGCCTCCTTGCCGTTTTCCAGGAGTCTTGAAACCCGAAGCGAGGCCGACTCAAGCGCCTTTTGCAGGTCGCGGCTAAGAGTGATGCCCTTTTCAAAAAGGTCGAGGCTCTCTTCGAGAGGCAGGTTGCCCCCCTCGAGCTGAGAGACGATTCCCTCCAACTCTTTCAAACGCTCCTCAAATCCGGGCTGATTGCTCTTTCGCGCCATCCTCCGGCCTCCCTCCGTCGCAATGACGATAACGCCGCAGGCAAGCGAAGTCAAGCAGTACAAAGGGCAAGAAGAAGATATTCACAGGGAGGACGGGGAGGTAAGGGAGGAAAGTCAGGCGTCAGGCGTTAGGCGTTAGGAGTAAGACGTTAGACGTAAGACGATAGACGGACGACGG
>JAEMPZ010000177.1 GCA_022759065.1 Acidobacteriota bacterium
GTCAACGGGAAAAGCCGCGTGCCGGAACCACCGGCCAGTATGATTCCTCTCATGCAATGACTCCCAAGGAAACTAAGCGTGAAGCGTCAAGGATGAAGTATGAAGTATTGTGCTTGCGTCAGTTGAAAAGCGGTTCGTAGGCGTGGACGGCGACGAGCTCGGCTTTTGGGCAGGGTCCGTTGGCGGTGAAAAGAAACCGGTCCAGGCCGTAGGCCCGCATCGGTTCCGATATCTTGAAGACGAATGCGCCTTCGCCATCCTTTTCAGCCGCCTGCCATCGCACGAGATTGTCGAGGCTCAAAAAGGCTTTCTGGCCGGCGCCAAGCGCGCCGCGCACCTCGAAGGCCGTTTTGCAGGCCTCCCCGTTTAGCCGCAGGGGAATGTTCCAGCAGTAGGAGTAGCTTCCTTCGGCAGGCAATTCGGCCACGCGAAGATTGTACAGGCAACCGGGATATCCGGCCAGCGTGGTGCCGGGCGAAAGCTTCCTGTAGAGCCACAGAGCGGCTTTTTGAGGACGAATCCCCCATGCTTCGGCGAGGCCCTTATTATTTACTATGACGTACTCGAATCGCCCGTTGCCTCGGCCGGTTTCCAGTGCCCACCGTTCAACGCGGGCGGACCATGCGGAAAAGTCGGGGGAGAGGAGAGCGGCTTGCGACAAAAGCGGCCATCCGCTTTCAAGGGAGCGGGCCGCAAGCTCCTTGCCGGCGCCGAACATTCGCAGAAGAATGCGGTTCGCTATGTCGTTTCGGCCCTCTCTTTTGGCGCGCAGAATCGCGGCGTGAAAGTTCTCAAGCGCTCCGGCGGGATTTTGCGCCTTTACGGCTTCTTCCGCGCGAACAAGAGGAACAAAGGCGCCTTGGCCGAAGAGCACTTGTTGCGTGGCCGGCGGCAGCGCCCCCGTCTCGCTGATCACGGCGGCGGCCGCAAGAATAACGGCCATGAAACCGAAGAGATGGCTCGCGGCGCCTGGCTTCAAACGGCCTCCAGCGGCTTGCGCGAAGATCTTCCGCGCAAAGGAGCGCAGTCCCCGTTTCCCTCCAGCGCAACCATCCCGAGGATGCAGGCCAACAGGACTGTTCCGACAATGGGAAATACATGGCCTGTAAAGTCCACGGAGGCGTGCAGCGTTTCCCCGGCGAGTGCCGGGGCGAGCCAGAACGCCGCCCGGCCTTCCAGGGCGAGGCGAAAAGCAAGGTAGATTATGGCCGCGCCCATCGCCAATCCAAGCAGGGCTGGCAGCAGTCCCCCCTCAAAGAAGAGCTGCAAATACTCGTTTTCAAGATGGGTGTTGCGGCACGGGCCGCCAGTAATTGGAAGATCGTTGACTTCGGCCGGGAAGCGTTCTTCAAAGCTGTTCAGGCCGTGGCCAAGAAAAAAGTTCGACCTTGGAACGCTGAGGTCCATGGCAACCCGGCCATGATCCGTTGCCAGCCCGGTCCAAAAGCCAAAAGCCATGACCGCGATCAGCAAGGCCAGGTACCCCGCCGCCAGCGCCCTCCGCAAGTTGTGTTTCGGCGCGCCTGATTTTCTGGCGATCCATGCGAGAGGGTAGAGGCCCAGGGCCAGAAATGCGCCGCGGGAATGGCTGACCGCAAGGACCGTGACGTGCAAGATGAGAAGCGCCAGAGCGACGACGCGCATTCCGGCTCTGTCGGCGCGTTTTTTTTGAGAGCACGAAACGCGCCAGATAAGATAATAGAGAAGAGGAAGCGCCACGTTGACAAACGCTTCGCCGTGGTTCGGATTCACGAATGGGCCGAAAGCGCCCGCGGCGCGCGGGGTGGCTCGCAACCAAAGAAGCGCTTCGCGCGCCTTGTCCTGGTACTCCACGAGCGCGACGAGCGCCACCAGAAGGCCCATCGTTCCCGCCACCCAGCCTAGGCGCCGCAGGCGTCCTTTGCCCTCTTCGGCAAGCCTTTCAAGAAGAAGTATCAGGCACAAGGCGGCGGCCAGGGCCAGGAGCGCCCGGCCGGTCGCCGCGGGCGTAAAACTTGCGGCGATCCACGACGGCGGCTTGGGCGTCAGCGGCGTCCAGTTTTCTTGAGGCGGCGCCTTTTGCGGCCCGAAAGGGTCGGCGCGGTAGGCATCCGAATGCAACAGCGCCTCCGCCTTGGCGCCCTCTTCAAACCTGGCGTAGCGCTCCGAACCGGCGGCCCGCCACCAGGACGCCGGCAGCGGAACAAGCTGCAAAAGACCAATGGCTATAAGCACTACAATCAGCAACGCGGGGAGCCACAGGCGCCTTGGGACGCGCCAGAAATCGCGGGTCGTCCACCCTACGGCGGCGGCTCCAACCAAAAGGAGCGCCTCGCAGGTGGCAATGGCCCACCCCTCCATGCAGCCGAAGGCAAGCGAAGAGAAGACGAAAAAAACAGCGAGTGGCCAGAAGGCTGAGATGGCGAAGAACTCCTTTGACGAATTCTCGTTTTATTGCGTATTACTAGAATATCCTGGGATTTTGGCGCGGGCATCCGCTTTCAAAGGTACACTGCTATTGTACCTGCACAATCAGCTTCTGGCAAGGATATCCTCTCATCTAATAACCATGGCGCGGCGGCGGCGGACGTAGGCCAAAGGGCCCACGTCCTCTACTACGGAGGCCTTGTAAAGACTCCCAAAGCCCCTGGGGAGATTATTGACTTCGAGATTGGTATGCCTGTAGAGCCGCAGGGCCGCCCAAGCAAAGGCCAAGCGCCAGGACGAGGGGCGCAGCGTTTCAAGAACGCCCTCTGGCGCCGGAGCGCCAAAAAGCTCTCTGGCGCAGGAAAGGTTGAGCCAGACGCCCGCCCCCCACTTCCACCGCGCGGAACGTTCGGCGACCGCCTCCCACCCTTTCGGAGAAAGAAGTCCGGCTATGGTGGCTATGTCGTGCAGGTTGCCTGGAAAAAGAATAAGGTTGTCCCTGGAGTTGTTGATCGCAAGGTAGATAAGAGCGTCTGGAAGCTCCAACCCTTCATTTGGTTCGCCCCACCCGCCGGCTCTGCCAAGTATCTCAGGGGACGGCGGCGGGTTCTCGTCAGGCGTCGAAAGAAGAACGTGAGCCTCAACAGGGAAAAGCCCCTCCCCTTTAAAGACAACCTGCCAGACGGCAGAGTGTTCTGGCGGCATCCGGCGATAGCCGCGGGCGAACATGAATTTCTCAAGAGACGGGAGCGCCTCGGGCGAAACGAAAATATCGGCGTCCGTGGTCCGGCGCAGCGAGGCGTCTTTGTAAATCCGCCTGTTAAGCCAAAGCCCCTTCAAGGGAACCGCCTTGTGGCCGCTATCTTTGACGGCAGCGCACACCTCCGCCGCGGCCTCTTCCAACCGGCTCGATTGGGCAACGACGTGGAAGCGGAACCGCTGAAGGCTTGAAAGGAAATCTTTCGGAAAGCTGGACTCCGCGCGGGCCGCGACGATTCTGGCGTGGTAGAAACCGGCCATTTTCGCCCGTTCAAGATAGCGCGCGAAAGCTCCCCAGCCGCCAGGAGGTTCCGGCAAGGGCACCGGGGGATCGGAGGCCCACAACGCGGCAACCATTCGCAAGTAAGGGTGAAACCGTGACAGGTTCAAGCAACAGCCCCATCCCAGCCGTCATCGCCGGAGATTTATTATACCAGATCAGCGCCGTCAAAAATGATTCTTGCCGGCCCGATTATTGCGCCGCCGCAACACAAATGACAATATGGCGTTAAGCGGACGGGGTATTCTTTCCACGGAGAAGGCGTGGGAGAGGGCCGGGAGCCCCCCTGAACAAGCCTTCCAAACAAGGAGGTAACAATGCAGGGAACATTCAAAAAGGTGCTGGGCGCGGCGCTCTTGGCGCTCGCGGGACTGTCAGTCGTTGGTCAGGACGCCCAAGGGTTGGACCCGCTGCTGAAACTGCTCGTCGAGAACAAGGTCATCACGATGGAACAGGCCCAAGCCGTTCAGGCTCAATACGACGCGCAGAAGGCTCAGAAGGAACAGCAGAGCAAGACCGAGGTCAAGCAGGCGGTCACGGAGACGCTCGCGGCAAATCCGCCGAAGGCGGAGCTCCCGGACGCCCTCAAGGGGCTCAAGATCGGCGGGCTCATGTACCTCTCCTACCAGAACGGCGAAAAGTACGCCGGCGTCGCCAACCAAACCACCTCCTACAGCGACGTCCTGCTCAAGCGCGGCTACTTCGACGTGCAGAAGGATATAACGCCTTACTTGACTTCCCGTTTCACCACCGACGTAACGCGTGACACCACGGGAGATGTGAAGACCCGCATAAAGTACCTGTACGGCAAGTTCCACTGGAAGGGCAACGACATCTTCGCAAGCCCCTACGTCGAGTTCGGCCAGGTCCACATGCCATGGCTCGATTTCGAGGAGGCGATCAACGGCTTCAGGATGCAGGACGAGATGTTCATCGAGAGAAACGGCATCTTCAACAGCGCCGACGTCGGCGTGATGGCCGGCTCGAACTTCGGCAAGGATCTGCCTGACTGGTACAAGAAAGAGGTCAATGGCGCCTATGCGGGCCGTTACGGAAGCTGGCAACTGGGCGTATACACGGGCGCCGGATACCATGCCGCCGAAAACAACATGAACAAGGTCATCGAGGCGCGTTTCAGCGTCAGGCCTTTTCCCAACACGGTTCCAGGCCTTCAGTTTACCCTCTTCGGCATTGACGGCAAGGGCAACGTCGCGAAGCAGCCCAACAAGGATCTGCCGGACTGGACGACTTTCATCGGCATGGCCTCCTACGAATCGAAGCACTTCACCACCACGGCGCAGTACTTCAGCGGCAAGGGCAACCAGGCAGGAAGCGCGCTCAACCTGGACGGCAGCGCAAGAAAGCAGAAGGGCTACTCCCTCTTCGCCAACGTCCGGCTTTTGGACAGCGCCAAGCTCGGGCTCATCGGCCGATTTGACCGCTTCGATCCCAACCCCGACGGGCTGAACGGGACTTTGGATGACATTCAGAAGACCACCATCGCGGGCATCTCGTACACCATGTTCAAGCAGAACAAGTGGCTTCTCGACTACCAGGTCAAACAGCATGACGACCCCAAAATACCGGACGAGAAGCGCGTCCAGTTGACGCTGCAAATGAGCTTCTAATACTTCCTCCATTAGCTTCCTCAATACCCAGGCGGCAGGCCAGACACCAGGCTTGCCGCCATTTTCTTTCTCAACGACTAAGGCGCGCCGCCACGTAGGAAAAAAGCAAGAT
>JAEMPZ010000203.1 GCA_022759065.1 Acidobacteriota bacterium
TCGAGGCGGCCGGGCGAGGGACGATCTGCTTGTCCGGGCTCGAAGACCTGGCCTTTTCACAGCAGGCCATTCTTCTTCGCGTCATCGAAACCGGAACCGTCGAAAGGATCGGCGGCCACCGCTCGGCGCGAGTCCAAGCGCGCCTGATAGCCACGTTCCAGGATCCGCCTGAAATGCTTGTCTCCTCCGCCAAGCTGCGCCAGGACCTCTTTTACCGCCTTGACCTCTTCCGAATAGAGCTTCCGCCGCTTTGCGCAAGGAGCGAGGACATTCCAGCCCTTTTCAACCATTTCCTGCGCGCCGCTTGCATTAAAGAGAGGCGCGCTGCCCCGCGGGTGGAGCCCGCTTTCTCCGAAGCGCTCCTTTGCCACTCTTGGCCCGGCAACGTTCGCGAACTACGGCAACTGGCCGAGGCGATGGCCTTCCTTGGCAAGGAAACCCTCGGCATTGAAGACTTGCCGCCATCTTTCTGGATCGCCGGGGAACCGGTAGCGGAAGCGCTCCGCCACCGCCTCACGCTCGAAGAACTAAAGGACCGCTATGTACGGGAGGTTCTCGTGCGCGTCGGCGGGAAAAAAACCGAGGCCGCCCGCTGGTTGGGCATCAGCCGCAAATCTTTATGGGAGCGTTTGAAACGCGCTTCCGGCTAACGTATGATAGGAGGCTGGAGCGTGTGGGAGATACGCGTGGTGACGGTCGGGAAGATAAAGGAACCGGGGGCGCTGGCGTTGGCTCAGACGTACTCGAAACGGGTATGCGGGGAGTGGCGCCTTGCCCTGGACGCGGTTTCAGCTTCCAAGCGCCCCGAACCGGCCGCGAAACGCCGCGAGGAGACAGCCTCTCTGCTTGCCCGCGTCCCAAATGGAGCGCGAGCCGTGGCTCTTGACCCGGAAGGCGTTTCTTACGACACCGCCCGCTTCTCCTCTTTCCTCGGCGGTTTAAAAGACCGGGGAGAGGCCGTCTGCTTCCTCGTCGGTGGCGCCTACGGCTTTGACAAGGCGGCTCTCGGCTCGACGGCGAAGATTTCCCTTTCGGCCATGACCATGGCCCACGAACTTGCGGCAGTAGTCTTGTGCGAGCAGATATACAGGGCTTTCACCCTTTGCACCGGGCGGCCTTACTCGAAGTAAATACCTTAAGGAGCGGTAATGGACAAGAAAAGTTTGAAGCACTTTGAAAAGCTTTTGAAGACGAGGCGGCTGGAGTTGCAGGCCGCGTATCTGGAAAAGCTCTCCAGAAGCGGCGATGCTGGAGCCGACGGGGCTCTGGATTCGGCTGATGAGGCGTCGGCCAACTACAACAAGGAGTTCTGGTACTCGATGTCCGACACCGACCGCCAGATCATGCGCCTGATTGACGAGGCCTTGAGGCGCATCGCCGACAACACCTTCGGCGCCTGCGCCCACTGCGGAAAGCCCATCCAGAAAAAGCGGCTTGAAGCCGTGCCGTGGGCTCGCCATTGCGTTGATTGCGAGGATCTCCAGGAACGCGGACGGCTCGAGGAGTAGAAGCTGATGCGGCAGAAGACGGCGATAGTCACCGGCCTCTTAATACTTGCCATGATATGCCTGGTGACAATCGTCATCCAAAACGAGGCGGTGCTTAGGCAGGACTTCGTTCTCTTGGGAACAAGGATGAGCACGGCCACGGCGATGGGGCTTGCCCTGCTTTCCGGTTTCGCCGCCTTCGGCCTGTGGGCAATCGGAAGCGGCGTGGCGAGGGCGCTGCGGCGCTTCATGCGCCAGCTCCGCAAGAACTCGGAACGCGACGCCGAAGAGAAATACTTGAAAGGGCTTGACGCCTCCCTGGGCGACAGGCCGCTGGAAGCTATCAACCATTTTCGCAGGGCTCTCGAAGCCCAGCCCGACTACCTTCCGGCTCTCTTGAAACTCGGAGAAGCGCTCAGGCAGACCGGCCGGGCGGACGAGGCGATAGAGGTCCACGCGCGTGCCCAGGCGGGCCACCCATCCGACTTGCCGCTTTTATACGCTCTCGTTGACGACTACCTTGCCACTTCGGACCACGAGCGCGCGAAACAGGCGCTCGCAAAAATTCTGCGAATCCAGCCCAAGCGCGCGCTCCACGCCTACAGGATTTTGCGCGAGCTGTACATCAAGGAGGGCAACTGGAAGAAGGCCATGGAGGCGCAGGAGCGGATCACTGAGCTGCGCATCATGGAAGAGGAGCGCGCTTCCGATGCTCCCTATACCCCGGGCATCCTTTACCAGCAGGGCGCCGACCTGCTCCAGCAGGAGAAGCGCGGCGATGCCATAGCCCAACTTGAAAAGGTCCGCCACAAGCATCCGGCCTTCATTCCCACCTATATAAAACTTGCCGAAGCTTACCTTCTCGAAGGCCAGGATGAAAAAGCCACCGCGACATATCTGGAAGGATTCCGCCGCGCCGGCTCCACCACGTGCCTCCTGGCCATGGAAAAAATGTTCCTGGACAAGGGCACGCCGGAAGAGGCGATCGCCGCTTACCAGGGAGCCGTAGCGAGCACGGACCGCAAGCTAGTCCCGAAGTTCCTGCTCGCGATTCTTTACTACAGGCTTGAAGTGATGGACAAGGCGGAGCAGCTCTTGCGAGAGATAGACGGAAGCGTCCGCCAGTCCGGCCTGGTGCAGTATTACCTCGGCCGCATCCGCGAGCGCAGGGGCGACTTCGCCCAGGCGTGCGCGAGATACCGCGAGGTGATACGCATTTTGAGGCCCTTCGAGATGGTTTACGTTTGCAAGGGCTGCCACGAGAAGAGCCCGGAGTGGAAAGACTTCTGCCCGAAGTGCCTCCTTTGGGGCACGTGGGTTCCCGATTTCAAGGACGAGCTCATGCAGGAGCTCCCCGAATCAAGCCCTGTCTTCTACCAGGAGATTTCATGGGACAAAACCGCCAGCGCCCGGTAGTCCTCATGGTTTTGGACGGCTGGGGCGAAGGGCGTGACTGGGCCTATAACGCCGTCACGCGCTCTGGCCTCAAGAATATCCCGTCGCTCTTTGCTCGATATCCCCACAGGACGCTTCTGGCCTCCGGCGAGGCGGTGGGCCTGCCGGACGGGCAGATGGGCAATTCGGAGGTTGGGCACCTGACTCTTGGCGCGGGGCGCGTCATTTATCAGGAGCTTCCCCGCATAAGCAAGGCGATCAAGGACGGCTCCTTTTTCGAAAACCCGGCGCTCAGGGAAGCCTGCCGTTTAAGCCGCAATGGGACGCTGCACCTGATGGGGCTTCTGTCAGACGGTGGCGTCCACAGCCACCAGGAGCACTTGTACGCGCTTGTTGAGCTTTGCAGGCGCGAGGGGCTTGAGCGAGTCGCCATCCACGCCATTCTAGA
Source organism: Acidobacteriota bacterium (assembly GCA_022759065.1). Lineage (GTDB taxonomy): Bacteria > Acidobacteriota > UBA4820 > UBA4820 > DSQY01 > JAEMPZ01. The sequence continues at coordinate 3,331 of JAEMPZ010000203.1, forward strand.
CGGGCGAGACACGCCGCCCAACTCGGGCGCCTCTTATCTCGAAGAGCTTCAAGCGGTCCTCGCGGATAAGGGCGTGGGCTTGATAGCCACCGTCGTTGGGCGTTACTACGCCATGGACCGCGACCAGAGGTGGGAGCGGACCGAAAGGGCTTACCGCCTTTACACTGAAGGGCTCGGGCTTGCGCGCCCCGATGCCGCGCGCGCGGTACGTGAATCATACGCGGAGGGCACGACCGACGAATTCGTCAAGCCCATCGTTCTGCCCTGCCCCTACGCCAAGATCTCAGACGGCGACGGCATAGTATTTTTCAACTTCCGCGCTGACAGGGCGCGGCAGATATCCCGCGCCTTTTCCGAAGGCCCCGGATTAGATCCGGGGTTTGTCCGCCGGGTTAAGCCCCGGCTCGCGACTTACACCACATTCACCCGCTATCAGAAAGAGTTCCCATTCCCGGTCGCTTTCGACCATGAGAACATTCTAGATACCTTTGGCGAGGTTGTCTCCAGAAACGGACTTCGCCAACTGCGAATGGCCGAAACCGAGAAGTACGCCCACGTCACCTTCTTCTTCAACGGCGGCAGGGAAACCGCATTCGAAGGCGAGGACCGCATTCTGATACCCAGCCCCAAGGTGGCGACCTATGACCTTCAGCCGGAAATGAGCGCGCCTCTTTTGACGAAGGCGCTTCTGGAAAATATTGACAGCGGGAAATACGATTTCATCCTCGTCAACTACGCGAACGGCGACATGGTCGGCCACACCGGCGTTTTCGAGGCGGCGTGCCAAGCCGCCAGGACGGTTGATGACTGCGTCGGACAAGTCGCGCAGAAGGTCCTGTCGCAAAACGGCGCCCTGCTTTTGACAGCGGACCACGGCAACCTGGAACGCATGAGAGAGGACGACGGGATAAAGCCATATACCTCCCACACGACAAACCCAGTGCCTCTGCTGTGGATCAGCGAAGACAATGCTCCTTTAGGCACCGACCCTTCCCTCGGCCTTGCCTCAATCGCGCCGTCACTGTTGATGAAAATGGGCCTGGACATTCCCGAGCCCATGCGCGCCACGCCGCTGATTTTCGAGAAACATCGGTAGCAACCGACGGCGGACGGACGGACGGCGACGGGCGATTCGCGAAGAATCCCCCTCTCATCCCCTGTCGCTTGTCCCCCGCCTTTCGTTCTTTCTCTGTCTCATGACTTCCATGACGGCGGGAAGAATGGAAAGAAATATGACGGCGAGGATGATGAGGTGGAGGTAGCGGGTCACGCCTGGAATAGAGCCGAGGAAGAAGCCAACCAACGTCATGCTGCAAATCCATGCTGTTCCGCCGGTGACGCTGAAAAGGATGTACCGCGGCCAAGGCATCCTGCCCACTCCAGCGACCACGGGGGCAAAGGTGCGGACGATGGGCACGAACCGGGCGATGACGACGGTCTTGCCGCCATAGCGTTCATAGAAACGGTGGGCGCGCTCGACGTGGGCGGGGTTGAAGAAAAGCGATTTGGGCCTTTTGAAAACAACTGGGCCCGTCTTTCGCCCGATCCAGTAGCCTGTGTTGTCCCCGAAAATGGCAGCCGCGCTCAGAAAACCGCACAAGAGCCACGGGTTCAAGAGGCCCTGGCCGGACAGAATGCCGGCCGTTACCAGCAAAGAGTCGCCTGGCAGAAAGAATCCCACCATCAATCCGGTTTCGGAAAAGACGATGCCGAAAAGGACCGGATAGCTCCCAGCCGCGATTAGAGCCTTTAGTTTTTCAGGGTCATAAAGAGCCTTCAGAAATTCCAGAATCTGATCCAACCCCGCCTCCAGC
>JAEMPZ010000062.1 GCA_022759065.1 Acidobacteriota bacterium
GTCATAATTCAAACTTCATACTTGCTGTTGACAGCCTACAGCCTAACAGCCTACAGCCTGTCTTCCTCCCTTTCCTCCCTGACCTCCCTGTGAGAAAGGCAGATGATGGATGATAGATGAGGGATGGGGGCAAGATCGCCGCGGCACGCCTGACTCCTAACACCTGACTCCTTACGCCTTCCTGTTGATGCAGGGAAACAGGTGGCGTTCGACGCGCTCCCACGGTTCGCCGGGATCGCCCTTGAGAGCGAGATCAAGGTTGTAGAGGTCGTCGAACGCCTGGCGTATGTGGGCTTCGGGCCAGAGGGGAAGGGCGTCGAAGAGTTTTTTGAGCTGGAAGGGATAGAGGTTCTTGTCAAGCTGCCGAGGATTTATCTCGTGCCTTTGCGCTCCGGCGGCCAAAAGGCCGCGAAGGTGCAGAAGAAACCTCATCTGCTTTGACACCATGCCGACGAATGCCAGCGGCGCCTGTTCAGGGTCTCCCTCTATTTCGGCCACGGTTTTGAGAAACGAGGCGGCGTCCTTTTGCAGCAGGGCGTCCTGCAGATCCCACAGCCTCGGGGTCCCGCCAGCGCCCAGCAGGCTCTCAACGTCCTCTTCGCGGACGCGCTTCTCGGCCGCCCTGTAAAGAAAAAGCAGGTCAAGCGCGCCTGGCAGCAGGCTGAGGTCGCCGTTGGCCCACTCTTCCAGGGCCGCTATTGCCCGGGGCTCCACTTCAAAATTGGCCGAGGCCGCCATCTGCCTGACGAAGGCCGGGGCGTTTTTAACCGTGCAGTCCTTTGATTTGACAAGTTTTTTGATCTCCTCCCATGCGGCTGGAATTTTTGTCTTTGAAAGGTCCATCGCGCACTCGATCAACAGCGCGGTTGAACTGGAAGGGTTGGACAGGTAGTCCGAAAGGGCCTCCAACGTTTCGGGGCTCGCCTCCTCGGCGTGAACGAGCCTCATGGCCTGGCATTCGCTGAACATCGGAAAGGTGTTGAGCGCGGACGAAAGCGAGGCCGGGGTGGCTTCAGTGCCGTGGATAATTTCAGCGCCGCCGCCAGCGCTCCACGAAGCTATCCACGCGTCCCTCGAAGCGCCGAGAAAGCGCACGTGCGTGCCATAAATAAGCCAGTTTTGGGGAAGACGCTTTTCACCTGCCATGCTTGCTCCGATCGGATAGACTGGGAAGTAAGAAAGTGAGAGAGTGTGAAAGGGAGAGAGTGAGAAAGTTAGAGAGTGAGAAAGTCAGAGGGCGAAAGGGCGAAAGGCGTGATTTCATGCGCTGCAATTGCATTCTTTAACCCTCTTACTTGCTAACCGTCTTACTTTCTCACCCTATTGCTAACCCTCTGCTTGCTCATGCAAACGCAACAGCCCAACGGCGCCGGGAGGCGCGCCCCGCTGCCTGCCGATTCATCCCTGCCTGAAATCAAGGGCGTCGCGCAGCGCTTCGCCCACGAGATTATAAGACAGAACGGCGAAGAAGATGGCGGCGCCGGGAAAAACTCCCAACCACCACTGGCTCCAGTCCGACTGGACCGACCTCAAAACGTTTCCCCAGGACGGTTCGGGAGGTTGCACGCCTATCCCGAGAAAGGAGAGGCCGGCTTCCGCGAGAATCGCCCCGGCGAGGCCGAAGGAAACGCTGATCAAGACGGGCGTAAGCGCCGACGGCAGCGCGTGGCGAAAGATGAGCCTTCGCGAGTTGGCTCCGATGACGCGCGCGGCGGCCACAAACGGCGATTCCTTTGCGCGCATGACCTCCGCCCTCGTGTACCTGGCGATTGACGTCCACGACGTAAGCCCTATCACCGCCATGATGGACCAGATGTTAAGGTACTTCGGGTCCATGAGCGCCACTACGGTCACTATCAGAAAGAACGTCGGAAAGCAGAGAAAGACCTCGATCAATCGCGAGACGAAGATGAGGTCGTACCATCCGCCGAAAAAACCGGCCGTGGCGCCGAGGGCAATTCCAATGACGGCGGCAAGCCCAACGGCGACGAAGCCCACCAGAAGCGAGGTTTTCGTCCCGTGTATCAGCCTTGAAAGGACGTCGCGCCCCAAGGCGTCGCAGCCGCAGTAGTGGCTCGCCTTGAATGAGGGCGGCGAACCAGTGTCATCGAGCCTCGTCTGAAGCGGCGAATATGGGACGGGAGGCAGCAGGAACCAGCCGAGCTTGGGGTCGGGCAGTGCTTTCTGTTCCAAAAGCCAGTCCGGGTTCTGCCTGAGCTTCAGCGTGATTTTGTCGGGCGCCAGAAAGTGATTCAAAGGGAAAACCTGCCTGAAAGCAGTGAAGTGCAGGCTGCCCTCGTAGCGCGCCATGAGCGGGGCGTTGTTCGCTATTAAAGGCGCGAGCCATGCAACCAGAATGGTCGCGGCGATGACCCAAAGGCCATAGCGCCCCAGCCGGTTTTGTTTGAAGCGCCCAAGCGCTTCGCCCCAAAAGCCCATCTGTCCGCGCTTTGTCATGCCCGTCTTATCCTCGGGTCGGCCGCCGCGTAACCCAAATCAGCCAGCAAGGTTCCAGCCAGCACAAGCATTGCTCCTAAGAGGGACTCCGCCAGAATGAGCGGGTAATCCCTCGTGTAAATGGCCTTGACGTACATCTGGCCGAGGCCCGGCCAGGCAAAGATCGTCTCGATGATGACGCTTCCAGCCACCAGCTCCGGCAGCAGAAGGCCAAAGAGCGTGATGAAGGGTATCAGCGCGTTCCTCAAGCCATGGCGAAGAATTACGAGCCTTTCCGGCAACCCCTTGGCCCTGGCTGTTCTGATGTAGTCCTGGTGGAGGACGTCCAAAAGAACGCCACGCGAGAAGCGGGCCATGAAGGCTAGGGATCCGTAGGCGAGGCAGGCCGCCGGCAACACGGCGTGAAGGATGGCGTCGAGCAGGTAAGAAGCCGCGCCCATGGAATCAGAGCCATCGGAGTGCATCCCGTAAAAGGGCAGCGACTTGAGAGTGACTCCGAAAAGCAAGATCAGAAGGACCGCGCCCCAGAAATTTGGAAGAGCGTAAAGCCCATAGAACAGCGTGCTCGAAACCTTGTCCACCACCCCCCCCTTGTGAACGGCGGCATAGAGGCCAAGGGGAACCGCGCAGCCGGCTATGAGCAGGAGAGAGATCATATTCAGGAATAGCGTCGCGCCAACCTTTGAGTCGAGAAAGCGCCTGATGAGCAAGGAAGGCAACGGCAGCGAAGGGTTCTCGGGCGACTGCGCGGCGCCGGATTTGCCGAAGAAGACTTCGGCCACCGGCCGGCGCTCGGAAAACGAATCGCCGAAAGAGCCGGTGGCGGCGCCCTTGAGCCAGCGCCAGTACTGCACGTACCAAGGCTTGTCCAGGCCGTAACGCGCGAGCAAAGCCTCGTAATCGCTCCTGTCCATGCGCGCCACCGCGCGCTCGCTGGACGCCTGCGAGATGGAAAACGGGTTGCCCGGCGCCAGCTTGACTATGGCGAAGACCACCATGGTGATCAACAGCAGCGTCGGCATCGCTATCAGCAGGCGACGGAGGGCGTATTGAAGCATACTATGGCCTCATTGCTGGTCCTTTGGAATCCACCAGTCCAAAACGGCTGGATACCATGAGAAGAGGCCGTACCCGGCGGGGCTCACCTTTACGCCCTGGTATTTGGAGGAGATGGCGGCCAGGCTCGTCGGGACAAACAGAAAACAAGCGGGCTGGTCTGAAGCGAGCGCCTGGTGAATCCGCCAGAGAAGCTGCTGGCGGGCTTTCGGGTCCAGCGCGCGCTGCTGCTCTTCCAAAAGGGCGTCAACGGCCGGGTTCTTGTATGAGAAATCGTTCTCTCCGACCGCTTCTCCGGCAGACTGAAGTATGGCTGCCTGGCTGGAATGGAACTGGCCGTAAGGACTGGGATCGTCGGGGACGGAATATCCCAAAAGGAATGCCTGGTACTGATGGCGCCTCGTGCGTCCCATGAAAACGCTCCATTCCAGCGGCCTGATCTTCATCGAGACGCCGACCTTCTGGAGGTCCTGCTGAAAGAACTCGAGGAAGCGCTGCATCTCCAAAGACTCCTGAGGACAGAGGCACTCGAATTCAAGAGGCACCCCGTCCTTTTTTCTCAATCCATCGCCATTGGCCTCCTTCCATCCGGCCTCGTCGAGCAGTTTCGCCGCCTGCCTTGGGTCATAAGGCAACGGCTTGACGGATGGGTCGGCCTCCCAGCTTCCGGGAAGGAAAGGGCCGCTGGACAGAAGGGCGTGGCCATGGAGCGCCTTCTCAACGATCCCCTGGCGGTTCATGGCAAGAGCGAGCGCCCGGCGCACGTTGACGTCCTTGAAGAAGGGATTGCTGCCGTCCTGGTTCCAGGCGATGTAGAAATACTGGCGAGTCGGGTATTCGAGGACCCGCGCCTTCTTGTTGAAGGCCTGGTCGCCCTTCGTCTTATCAAAGCGGTCTGGAGTAAGCCTGGTCAGATCAAGCTCGCCGGTCTGGAAAGCGGCAAATTCGGTCTCAGCCTGCGGGATTATCTTGAAGACGAGTTTGTCGAGGTGGGGCCGTCCCCTGAAGTAGCGGTCGTTTGCCTGCAAAGTCAGGTACTGGCCGCGCCTCCACTCCACGAAACGGTAGGGCCCGGTACCGACAGGTTCGGCGTTCCTCGGGTTACGGTTGAACGCATCGCCTTTTCCCGCTATGTAGCCGTAGATGTGCTTGGGGACGATGTAGAGGACGAGATCACTCAAGCCGGGAGCGTAAGCCTCTTTCCACGTGATCACGATGGTATAAGGATCAACCTTCTTGAAAGAGGCGATCCGGTCGAACATTGCGCGCTTCCCTTGAGATTCGACGGCGTCGTCCTTGATCGCCTGGAAAGTGAAGATGACGTCGTCCGCCGTGAAAGGCTTTCCGTCATGCCACAGGACGTTCTTGCGAAGGTTGAGCGTGACGGTCTTGGAGTCCTTGCTCACCGTCCAGGACTGAACGAGCACGCCCACGAGCTTCTTGTCGGCGTCCATGTCCAGAAGAGGGTCAAAAATATACTTGTAGACGAAGTAACTCGGCACGTCGGCCGCGATTACGGGGTTGAGCGTCGCGGGCTCTGCCGGAAGTGCCCGCCGGAACACACCGCATGACTCCCTTGCTGTTGTTCTGGTCTGAGGCGACCTGTAGCGGTTTTTACCTCGATGCTGGT